>NZ_JBXWNC010000005.1:0-272418 GCF_059610165.1 Ruegeria sp. YTSA135
TGGTAGCCCGTAGGGGAATCGAACCCCTCTTTCCAGGTTGAAAACCTGGCGTCCTAACCGATAGACGAACGGGCCACGCTGGCTTGTGGAGCGCCTTTTACGGTTTCACCGTGACCCCCGCAAGCCGAAAAACGCAAGGTTGTGAAAGTTTTTTGCCGCGCCGGATATCTGGATCAATTGGCCTGTGCCGCGTCTTCAAGCCGGAGTTGAACCGTCTGCCGCCCGCCCCAGCTGTTGACCTCGAGCCGCCCGGCGAAATGGAACCGCGCGCCGCCATGATCTGACAACTTCTCACCCATCGGGCCATCAAATGCACCAAAGGCAATAGCGTCCAATCCGCCGCCGACACCATCTGATAACGACAGCTTCAGATGAGATTCGCCGACGCGCTTGGCAAACCGAACTTGCAGGTCGGGCAGCGCGTATCGTGGGGCAGGGGCGCTGGCCCCAAACGGCCCGGCCTTTTCAATCTGTTCGATCAGGTCGATCGTGGCTGCGCCCGGCATCAGCGTACCGTCCAGTTTCAGGTCGGCGGGGCCGCCTTCGCCCGCGCCCTGTTTGGCCAGCAGTTCGCTCAACCGTGCCATCGCGGGTTCCAGTTGATCGCGCATCACGGTCAGACCCGCTGCCATCTTGTGACCGCCGCCTTTGACCAGCAGCCCCTCGGCCGCCAGACGCTGTATCGAAGCACCCAGATCAACGCCGGATACGGATCGGCCCGAGCCTTTGCCCTCATCCCCGTCAAAACCGATGACAATCGCAGGGCGGTTCGCATTCTCCTTGAGGCGCGATGCCACGATGCCAACCACTCCGGGATGCCAGCCATCGCCTGCCGCCCATACCAGCGGCGCATCCAGACCCCGTTCTTCGGCTTGTTCCATAGCTGCCGCACGCACGACGTTTTCTATGTCGCGGCGTTCGGTGTTCAATTGATCCAAACGCTGCGAGAGAGCCTCGGCCTCGTGTATCGAGTCGGTGCTGAGCAACCGCGCGCCCAGATCAGCCTGCCCAATCCGCCCACCTGCATTGACACGAGGGCCAAGCAGGAACCCGAGGTGATAGCTGTTGGGTGCCGAATCCATGCGGGCCACATCCGACAGCGCCACCAAACCCGGCCTCTGCCTTTGCGCCATGACTTTCAACCCCTGACGCACCAAAGCTCGGTTTGCCCCGATCAGGGGCGCAACGTCTGCCACGGTTGCCAGTGCTACAAGGTCCAGCAATGAGATCAGGTCAGGTCCGTTGGTTCCAAGCGCCCGCAAGTGGCGCCCCGCCTCAACCAGCATCAGAAAGACGACACTCGCGGCGCAGAGATAGCTCAAATCGCCGCTTTCATCTTGCCGGTTGGGGTTCACCACGGCGACACAGTCCGGCAACGTCTCACCGCCCAGATGGTGGTCCAGAACGATCACGTCAGCGCCTTTGGCGGCTGCAATCGGTTCGTGGCTCAAGGTGCCGCAATCGACGCAGAGTATGAGGTCATGCGCCGCAGCCAATTCCTGCATGGCGGGAACGTTGGGGCCATATCCCTCATCAATCCTGTCTGGCACGTACAGGGTCGCTTGTAGCCCCATTTGTCGCAGCCAGACTATAAGCAAAGCCGCGGAACTACCACCATCCACGTCATAATCTGCGAACACTGCGATCCGCTGTTTGGCCCTGACCGCCGCAAGGAAACGGGTCGCTGCTTTTTCCATATCCTTCATAGATCGCGGGTCGGGCAGCAGCTCCTTCAACTTGGGTTCAAGAAACCCCGGTGCTTCCATGGCGGGAACGCCGCGTCGCGCCAGCACCTGACAGACTGCACGGGGCAAGCCCGCCTGTTGGATCAGCATTTCAGTGGCCCGCTCGGTTTCTGCCGACGGTCCAACCCAACGCCGTCCGGTCAATGACTGCTCAACCCCTAAAAAGCTCATGCCCTGCCTTTCATGTGCCAAGGCCGGACCCTCTCGGACCCGGCCTCGTTGTGTGTATGGATACCCTTGCGCGCGGTTCAGGCGCAAGCGGTTAGGCGTTGTCGTGCGACCACATCGGTGTGCGGTAGGACATGCGACGGACCGAGCCGGTTTTCGACCGCATCAGCAGGGTGGTCGTTTCAACCCAGCCGGGCTCGCGCTTGATGCGCGGCAGCAGCGAACCACCGGTCACGCCGGTTGCGGCAAAGATGACGTCAGCGGTAACCATCTCATCGCGGGCATAGACGCGGTCCAGATCGGTGATGCCAGCTTTGGCGGCGCGGCTGCGTTCGTCATCATTGCGGAACAACAGGCGTCCAAAAATCTGACCTCCCATGCATTTCAGCGCTGCTGCGGCCAGCACACCCTCGGGCGCGCCGCCTTGACCCATGTACATGTCGATCCCGGTCACTTCGCTTTCAGCACAGTGCATCACTCCGGCAACGTCTCCGTCGGTGATCAGACGTATTGATGCCCCGGTTTCGCGCACCTCGGCGATCATCGCGTCGTGACGTGGGCGTTCCAGTATGCAGACGGTAATATCAGACGGTTTACACCCCTTTGCCTTGGCCAGAGCCTCAACTCGTTCACGCGGGGTCATGTCGAGGGTCACGACCCCCTCGGGAAAGCCCGGGCCAATCGCCAGCTTGTCCATGTAAACGTCAGGGGCGTGCAGCATTGATCCGCGCGGGCCCATGGCGATCACGGTCAGCGCGTTGGGCATATCCTTGGCGGTCAGGGTTGTGCCCTCCAGCGGGTCCAGCGCGATGTCCACACCGGGGCCATTGCCGGTGCCGACCTCTTCACCGATATACAGCATCGGTGCCTCGTCACGCTCGCCTTCACCGATGACCACGACACCCGCGATGTCCAACAGGTTCAACTGTTCACGCATGGCGTTCACAGCGGCCTGATCCGCCGCTTTTTCATCGCCGCGTCCAACCAGCGAGGCCGAGGCAAGCGCGGCCTGCTCTGCGACACGCGCCAGGCCCAAAGACAACAGGCGGTCGTTGAAATCAATCTTGGCAGCACTCATTTTTCACTATCCTCAGGTCACTGTCGGTTTTTATCTCGGCATAGCCCGCGTTTCAGGTTTACCGCAAGTGTCAAACCTCTTCGATGCGCAAGGCGACGGGTTCGTCTGCCACCACATCGGCATTGCGGAAGCCTTCCAGCGCGATATCCAGCGTCGCACGTGTGGTTTTGTGGGTGACGATCAGGACCGGGGCTGTGCTCTCGGAATGACCGTACTGGCGCATCCGGTCGATTGAGACGCCTGCATCCCCCAGAATGGACGCCACTTTGGCCAGCGCGCCGGGTTTGTCGAACAAAGCAAGGCGTACATAATAGGGGGCGGGCAGTCCGGTCACTGCGGCCTGCGCATCCTGTAACGAGGTTGCGGGGCGGCCAAAGGTCGGAATCTGTAATCCGCGCGCCAGATCGCACACATCGCCCATGACGGCGCTGGCGGTTGGTCCCTCACCGGCGCCGGGGCCGCGCAGAACGACCTGTTCGACGGAATCGCCTTCGATCACGACCATGTTTGTGCCGCCTTCAAGTTGCCCCAAGGCCGATGTGCTGGGCACCAAACAGGGTTGCATCCTCTGTTCCAGACCACGGGCCGAGCGCTGTGCGACACCCAGCAGCTTGATGCGATACCCCATATCGTCTGCCTGGTGGATGTCTTCCAGGCTGATCTGCTGAATGCCTTCGATCTGAATGCCGTCAAAGTTCGGTTTGGTCCCAAACGCGATCGAAGACAGAAGTGCCAGCTTATGCGCCGCATCAATGCCGCCGACGTCAAGGTTTGGGTCAGCCTCAAGGTATCCCAACTCGGCGCATTCTTCGAACAGAGCGTTATAGCCCAGTTCCTCCGACTGCATCCGGGTCAGGATGTAATTGCAGGTTCCGTTCATCACGCCCATGACGCGTTTGATCTCGTTTCCGGCCAGCCCTTCGGTCAGGGATTTGATGACCGGAATGCCACCTGCAACGGCTGCTTCGAACCGGATCACGCGGCCTGCGGCCTCGGCCTTTTCGGCCAATTCCTGACCGTGGATCGCCAGCAACGCCTTGTTGGCGGTGACCACATCCTTGCCGCTGGCCAGTGCTGCTTCGACCGAGGCTTTGGCCGGGCCATTCTCGCCACCAATCAACTCCACGAACACGTCGATATCATCGCGTTTGGCAAGGGCTACGGGGTCTGACTCCCACGCATAGTCTGACAGGTTTACACCGCGGTCCTTTTTCGCATCACGTGCGGAGACGGCAGTGATTTCGATCTGCCGACCAGTACGCGCCTGCAGCAGGTCCGCATGGCGGCGGATGATCTTCACGACACCCACGCCAACTGTTCCCAAGCCCGCAATTCCCAGCCGCAGCGCCTGTGTCATCCCGTGGGTTCCTTTCCGCTCGAAAATTTCCGTTGCACTGGGCCTGTCGCCCGTTCAGCGCTGCCTTATCGGGTTCGGCGCTAGGGTGCAATGCGTCGCGGTCCGAACTGGGGTGAATCCCAAGGGGTCAGTTGATTTCAGTGTTTTGGAGGTCCTGCGACTTTTTCTCAAGCGCTTCGCGCCGCGCCTTCAAATCTTCTTCGACATCAGCCGCTTCGCTCGCTGGTTCAACCGGGGGTCCAAGTGCCTCTTGCAGGGGAATAAGCTTGGGATAGCGGGCCGATCTGAGCTCGGGCGGTTCGCTTCCTTCCAGCTCGGGGAAATCTGCGCAGCCAGCGCAAATCAGCACCAAGATCAGCAACGGCAGAGGCTTCATACGGAACCCTTTCAAGGTCGATACCAACCGTGATGCACCTTTTGTCGCGCTGGTTCAAGCGGGCTTCTATTTGAACATACGTTCAGATACTGTGAAGCGATGGCACGCACACAAGGTTCACATTCCGATATCACCGGCCCGCGAATCCGAAAAGCGGCATTGGGATTGTTCGCCCGCCACGGTTATGCGGCGGTATCCATGCGCCAGATCGCGGCCGAGGTCGGGGTGCAGGCCGGGGCGCTGTACAACTACACGCCGGACAAGCAGAGCCTTCTATTCCACCTGATGCATGAGCACATGCAAGAGCTTTTGTCGGCTTTCGGCGAACTTGCGCAGCCTGAGAATGCCTTTGAGGCGTTACACCAGTTCGTAAGGTTCCACATCCGGTTCCATCTTGAGCGCCCGGATGAAGTATTCATTGCCTACATGGAGTTGCGCAATCTGACGCCCGAAAACTTTTCGGAAATCGAAGCCTTGCGCCGTAGATATGAAGACGCGTTGGAGGCCATCCTGCGCAAAGGGCAGGGGGCCGGTCTGTTCGATATTGCGGATACCAAGGTCGCCACACTTGCCGTTATTGCCATGCTGAACGGGGTGATGACCTGGTATCGCGCAGGTGGTCGTCTGTCTCTGGACGAGGTTGAGCAGAATTATTGGGATATGGTCCGCCGCTCGGTCTCGGCCTGACGGTCTTAGTGTGCCGGCTGGATGAAGGTTCCGTTCCGCAACTCGCGGAAGGCTTTCTCAAGCTCTGCCCGCGTGTTCATGACGATCGGACCATGCCAGGCGACAGGTTCGGCAATTGGCGCGCCTGAGATCAGCAGGAACCGCACGCCTTCAGGCCCGGCCTGCACGGTTATCTCATCACCGGTGCCAAACCGGACAAGCGTTCTGTCGCCGGACATGTCACGGATGTTCACCTCTTGCCCCGCAACTTCTTTTTCCAGAAGGACACCAGTGGGTTGCGACGCATCTGCAAAAGCGGCCTGACCTTCAAAGATATAGGCAAAAGCTCGACGATAGGTGTCGATGCGAAAGGTCTTCTTGACGCCCGCCGGAACGCGAACGTCCAGATATTGCGGATCGGCGGCAATCCCGTCGACAGGGCCGGTCTTACCCCAGAATTCGCCCACAATCACGCGAACCGTTGTACCGTCATCATCAGTAACTTCGGGGATTTCCTTGCTTTGCACATCCTGATAGCGCGGTGCCGTCATTTTCTGCGCCGACGGCAAGTTGCCCCACAGTTGGAACCCATGCATCTGACCGGTGGCGTTACCTGTTGGCATCTCTTGGTGCAGGATTCCGGACCCGGCGGTCATCCACTGAACGTCGCCTGCGCCGAGTGTCCCGCTGTTGCCCAGCGAATCCGAATGTTCGACCTCGCCTGCAAGCACATATGTGATCGTCTCGATCCCGCGATGCGGGTGCCAGGGGAAACCGGCCTGATAATCGCGCGGCCGCTCGTTCCGAAAGTCGTCAAACAGCAAAAACGGGTCAAGCTCTGACGGGTCATGAAACCCGAAAGCGCGGTGCAACTTGACGCCCGCGCCCTCAAGCGTGGGGGTGGCTTTGCGGGTTTCCAAAACTGGTCGTAGGGACATTGTGGCCTCCAATAGCTTGGGCATGCATGTAAGATAAGCATGATGAGGGTCAATCAGCAGAAATAAACGGTCACTGTGCGGGAATCTGCCCCTCTGTCATTTCCGGATCAAAGCGGCTAAACCCTCGGAAAAATCGCAGGGGTTCACATGCATCAAGACGTACTGGCCACTATTCAACCTTCACCTGCAAGACGCTGGCTGGGTGTTGGCATGCTTAGTATTGTCGGCGGATTGGTCCTGTTCGTGGCCATTACACGACCGCCTGAGCCGATGTGGCTGATTTTCCTCATTGCAGTAGGGGGGGGAACGTTCTGGCTGGCGTACCGCATGTGGCAAGCGACCTCTGATTCGATTGAGTTGACAGAGACCGAGCTCCGAACCGGGACAGGGCGCCTCATTGCGAAAGTAGAGGATATTGAAGCCGTCGACAGGGGCGTTTTCGCGTTCAAACCGTCAAACGGGTTTCTGCTAAAAACACGAAATAGCGCAGAAAACAGTTGGGATCCTGGCCTGTGGTGGCGTTTGGGGCGCCGTGTCGGCGTCGGCGGAATGACAACGGCCGCCGAAACCAAGTTTGTATCTGAGGTGCTGACGGCCCTGATTACGCAGTACAGAAATCAGCAGAAAGATCATCGCCGTTAATCTGGTCGGCGACACGCGGCCGGGTGAAAATGAAATTCTTAAACTGGTAGTCTGTATCCAACCAAGGTGGTTTTACCTTCCAGGCATAGTCGTTCTCTGTCTCGACAATTATCAAAGGTTCCAGATCTGACAGCGGTGGAAGGTAGTCACGCAAAGCCTCAACGTTTTCGGTTGTCCAGATGTCTGCGTACCCACAGCGTGTCGACCAGTCGACGACAAGACGGTCTTCATCTTCCTTGAACCTGATGAAAGTCAGGCGCATTTTTAGTTCGGATTCGCTATTAATCATTCGTTGCATCAATAGGTGCATCGAATTTGCGTAAGTATTGTTTATTCCATCTTTTTCGCGAGAAATAAGATCACTTACCGTGTAAGCAGCCTTCAGATTTGCAGTACTTTGTCGAAACGCGTCATAGAACGTATAGGTCAGCGAAACGGTCATAACAAACAAAGGGAAGATCAACAGAGCTTCCACAGTGAGGGCACCATTTTCACGCCGTAGCCATCTGCCTAGGAATTGACGGGTGTTCAAGAAAACACGCAACATATCAAGGCTCCTGAACGAAGGCAGTGGTTGCTGTAAGTGCGATCAGACCATCGTCATTTACCAATGCTCGGCCCATTGACGACGTAGGGAAAACCGGATCGACGATCGCACAGGCGCGTAGGATCATAAGTTCATTCGGCGGGCCATTCGTGAATTCGCGGACGGGTTTGGCCTCCTCCGACCGGTCTGTGCAATCCGGTTCCGCCGGAAGTGTTACGCCGGTAAATGCGCTCTGACGGATCATCTCAAGCTGCAAGTTGTTACTGCAGTCGTCGATAACCAGCGACTGTTCACAGATCGCCTCCTTGATTTGATCATGGGTCGGCCCGGACCCGGTTCCAAGCCGGATATCCCGGACGACCAGATCAACAGACCGTTCAAGCATCGACTGTTTGACCGTCACCAACGCGTACTCCACCGCGCATAAAATAAAGGCGAGGTATAGTGGGAACAGAATGACGAATTCAACCACCAGACTGCCTTCTTCTGAGCGTCGAAAGCGAAGTACGTTATGCCAAGCTCGGCGTGTCATTGGGTCAACTTCAAACGTTTGATCGATGCGGCGATCGATTCGAACACTTCTTCAAGGGTCAGGTTGCTGGAGCCGAGAGTTCCATCGCTGTTGACCTTATATACCGTGCTGGGTTTGCTGGCGCAGTCTTCGATCGTGGTCACCCCGACCGGAGGTGCCTCGAATGCGATTCCGTATACGATCACGCCTTTATTCTTGGCAGCGGCGCAAATATCGGATGTCCGTGTGTTTTTGGTCGACGAACCGATAGAGTTATACGCTCGGTTGTAATGATTTCTGATGTTATTGTCTTGCCAAGCATAGTTGTATTCAGCGTTCCAGCGCAGCGAAACGCGGTTGAACAATTGTGGGTAAGTCAGGCGAATGGGATCACCAGCCTGCGAGTCCTTGTCGCCGTAACGGTGGTCCTTGTATTTTCTCTGCCGCGTCCAGTAGTAACGCGGCGGGTCGCCCGGATCAGAAATCCGTACGCTATATTCGCCCTTTTTGCCGTCCCAGTGAACGTAGTCAGCGTTGAACCACACGTCCGAATTTCCGTCGCGTAAAGAGCTTTTGAGCCTGTACTGTGACGTGTTTTCGCCATCGGTGAAGACGATCATGACCTTCTGAACATCATCCTCATAGTTCTTTGGACGATCTTTGAAGGTCGCTGGAACAATTGTTTTTGTCGAAGACGGGCTTACCCTTTCTTTCGACAACTGGTTGATGATGCCTTGGAATTCAGGGTCCAGCAGAGCCATACCCCATTTCACACCGATATCGATCGAGGTATTGCCGAAAGCAGTCAGGTCGTCGATACGCGCATGCAGATCGGCGACGACGTTTGTATGCGCGGTGATTTCACTGCCGGGACGTGTGGGGCAAGTAGGATAGCGGTTTTCTTCCCATGGACTTCCACGTGATGGTCTGTAGCGATCGAAATGGGCTGTCCGTTGATATGACAACGTCGGATCCAACGTTGCCTGTCGAAAATCTGACCCGCTAAAATTCAGGCAATGCGAGTAACTATGTTCCGATGTAACGTTGGTAAACTTGCCCAGTAGATTCTCACCAGCGTTCACCTGCGTGGCGTAGGGGATGATTGAGATCGAGATTTTGTCAGGGTTTTCTTTAGAATACATCTCGGTCACGAAGGTCTTGGCCGCCTTGCGCAGAACTTCGATCTTGGTTTTCCCTTCGGTGGCTGAGGCCCTGTTCATCGAGCCGGACATGTCCAGAACCAAAGAAATCTCGACGGAACCGACGGATTCCTCGGCAGTACTGGCAACGTTGGCCGTCAGGGTTTCAATGCCCGAAAACCGCATGAAGTGCGTTTGGACAACCGTAGAGGCCGTAGCACTTACCTTCCTGGAGCCGATCCCTTCGACTACCACCGGCTCTCCCGTAAGCTTGTCCTTTAGACCTGACTTCTCCATGTAAGCTTTAACCACTGACGCAGGCGGTTGTTGTTGCTTTAGGTTGGCAGACGCAAGAACCGCACGGTCAAGTGTGCCCTGAAGGTTTGCTCTGTCGCGCTCAAAATGCATGATGTCGACACCGATGCCCGTTGTCGCAAACATGACGATCAGTCCGATAATCACGAACAGTGTAAAGACGGCGCCATCTTCTTGCTTGGCGAAGATGCCGGCGAACCGACGCGCTTTTGAGAGCTTTTTTTCAAATTTATGTGCGCCACATTGAATTATGCGCTTCTTCATATTGACGACCTCGCTGAGCAGACATCCGTACTGCTGAGGAAAAAATAACTTTCAGAAAATTAGTGTCGAAACGTGGCGGGAATTTGGCGAAAAAGCCGCTGACTTGGTCGGTTTGCCTGAAAAAGCGGGATAATTTTCGGACATCTTGTGGATCTGTTTTCGAATGGGTAACAATTCTGACTGTGTAGTGCGGGATCGGCGACTCACGGCCAAGTGACAGTTTCTTTCCCGGTTTTCGGGTTTTATTTCTGCTTAATTATTGATCGTTAACGCATTGGGTGCGACAAGACGTCAGAACGCATGTCGTTCGCTGGCACGGAGGACTCAATGACGGCCGTTAAAGAACCCAGTTTTCGCGAGAGTGTGGACCTTATGTTCAACAGGGCGGCGTCCCTGATGGATTTGCCTCCGGGGTTGGAAGAAAAAATCCGGGTCTGCAACGCCACTTATACCGTTCGGTTCGGTGTACGCCTGCGTGGACAGATTCACACGTTCACCGGTTATCGCTCGGTTCATTCCGAACACATGGAGCCGGTGAAGGGTGGTATCCGATACGCAATGGCCGTGAACCAGGACGAGGTTGAGGCGCTGGCAGCCCTGATGACCTATAAATGTGCTTTGGTCGAAGCGCCGTTTGGTGGCTCAAAAGGGGGGTTGCGCATTGACCCTAGGCAATACGAAGAGCACGAGTTGGAGCAGATCACGCGGCGGTTTGCCTACGAGTTGGCCAAGCGTGACCTGATCAATCCGTCTCAGAACGTTCCTGCGCCCGATATGGGCACGAGCGAGCGTGAGATGGCCTGGATGGCAGATCAGTATACACGCATGAACACCACTGACATCAACGCACGGGCCTGTGTGACGGGAAAGCCTCTGAACGCGGGTGGTATCTCGGGCCGGGTTGAGGCGACAGGGCGGGGCATTCAGTACGCGCTGCGCGAGTTCTTCCGCCATTCCGAAGATGTGAAGAAGGCAGGTCTGTCGGGAAAATTGGACGGCAAGCGCGTGATCGTTCAAGGCTTGGGCAATGTGGGTTACCATGCCGCCAAGTTCCTGAGCGAAGAGGATGGATCAAGAGTTGTCGGCATCATCGAATGGGATGGAGCGCTTTATAACCCCGAGGGGATTGATGTCGAAGCAGTCCGACAATGGATTGTGAAACACGGCGGTGTAAAAGACTATCCCGATGCGACACATTCGGCCGATGGAGCCACGGTTCTTGAGGCGGAATGCGATATTCTCATTCCGGCTGCGCTTGAGGGTGTCATCAACCTAACCAACGCCGAGCGGATTAAGGCACCTTTGATCATCGAGGCGGCCAACGGTCCAGTGACGGCTGGCGCAGATGAGATTCTGCGTGACAAGGGCACGGTTATTATCCCCGACATGTATGCGAATGCCGGTGGTGTGACGGTGTCTTATTTCGAGTGGGTCAAGAACCTCAGTCATATCCGGTTTGGCCGCATGCAGCGCCGTCAGGAAGAGGCGCGGCACGAGTTGATTGTCAGCGAATTGGAACGGTTGGACCGATATCTTGGCGATGCGTGGTCGATGTCCCCGGATTTCAAGGCGAAGTACCTCAAAGGCGCGGATGAGCTGGAATTGGTGCGGTCGGGTCTCGACGACACAATGCGCATTGCCTATCAGTCCATGCGCGAGGTTTGGCACGACCGCGACGATGTCGAAGATCTACGTACGGCGGCGTATATCGTGGCCATTGACCGGGTCTCGAAAAGCTATCGCGCCAAGGGGCTGTAATCGTTTGTTCGCGGGGCGGTCGGGCCAAAGTCTGACCGCTTCGGGCGCCTGTTCGACCTTATCCGTACCACCTGGCAAAAACGGTGATAGCAGGCGGTCCCTCGGGCGGGTAAGCTGCCGTGAATGAAACGATTCCGGGAGACTCTCATGTTGCGCACCGCCCTAGCTGCCTTTGTGCTGCTGGCCACACCTTTGGCGGCCGAAGAAACCAAAGAACAAAGCTGCCAGTATCAGGCCGATGTCGTTGCGGCGATTCAAAGGGCCCGATTGGACAAGGTCAAGGAACGCGACGTGCCTCAAGCGGTGGCTGAGACGTCGCCGACATGGCCAGAAAACTACAATGCTGCGATCCCACTGATTACCCCTTGGGTGTATGAGCAAAAGATGCGTGATGTGCGAAAAAAAGATTTAGGCGCGGCTTGGTTAGAGCTTTGCCTGCAACAATAGTCCACAGGGCCGCGATTTCTCTGTGGACAACAGCGCGCTGTGCTCTTGGCGCGCGTCTACAATTCTGCCAAGCTTGACCCATGTCACTGCCCCCCGGATTTCTTGATGAACTGCGTACCCGGCTCAGCCTGTCTCAGGTTGTTGGGCGCAAGGTTATGTGGGATCAGCGCAAGTCCAACCAGGGCAAGGGCGATATGTGGGCGCCGTGCCCGTTCCACCATGAAAAGACCGCGTCTTTCCATGTCGATGACCAAAAGGGATTTTACTACTGCTTCGGGTGCCACGCCAAAGGCGATGCGATCAGCTTTGTGAAAGAGACCGAGAATGTCTCGTTCATCGAAGCGGTTGAGATTCTGGCGCGCGAGGCAGGAATGCCGATGCCCGCCCGAGACCCGAAGGCACAGGAAAAGCAGGATCGCCGCTCGCAACTTGCTGACGTGATGGAGCAAGCGGTTCAGTTCTTTCGCTTGCAACTGAAAACTGGGGCAGGGGGTGCCGCGCGCGATTACCTGACTCGCCGCGGGTTGGACGCGCAGGCGTTGGAACGTTGGGAGATTGGGTTTGCCCCAGACGGCTGGCAAGCCCTTTGGGATCATCTCCGTGGCAAGAGCATCGAGGAAGATCTGATCCTTGCCGCAGGGCTGGCGAAGCCGTCAAACAAGGGCAAGAAACCCTACGATACTTTCCGCAACAGGATCATGTTCCCGATCCGTGACCCACGCGGTCGCTGTATCGCTTTCGGCGGTCGGGCGATGGACCCCAGTGATAATGCCAAGTACCTGAATTCGCCTGAGACCGAGCTGTTCGACAAGGGTCGCAGTCTTTACAATCATGGTCCCGCACGGCAATCGGCTGGCAAGGGGCAGCCCTTGATCGTTGCGGAAGGCTACATGGACGTGATTGCGCTGGCCGAGGCCGGATTCGGCGCGTCGGTAGCGCCTTTGGGCACCGCGATCACCGAACATCAGTTGCAACTGCTGTGGCGCATTGCGGATGAGCCGATCATCGCCCTTGACGGTGATACCGCAGGCCTACGCGCCGCGATGCGCGCTGTTGATCTGGCGCTACCGCTTTTGGAGGCCGGCAAATCCCTTCGCTTCGCCTTGATGCCCGAAGGCAAGGACCCCGATGACTTGCTGCGAGCCGAAGGGGCAGGGGCGGTGCAGGCCGTGTTGGATGGGGCCATTCCGATGGTCAAATTGCTGTGGCAGCGCGAAACCGAAGGCAAGGTCTTTGATAGCCCCGAGCGCAAGGCGGCACTGGATAAGGTACTACGCGACAAGATCAAACTGATCCGCGACCCGTCGATACGGTCTCACTATGGCCAAGAGATCAAGGACCTTCGCTGGCAGCTTTTCCGTCCGCAGCGCCAAACTCAGGGCCGGCAATGGCAGCCGCGCGGTAAATGGCAAACACAGAAACAACCCGCAACCGCCGGCGCGCGGGCCTCATTCCTTGCATCGTCCGAAAATGCCGAGATCCAGTTGCGGGAAGCTGCCATTCTGGCCATTTCAATTCTGAATCCGCAAGTTGTGGTGCAATTCGAGCATCAGTTAGAAGATATGGAATGCCGTGATCCTGATCATGCGGTGCTGCGAAACGCGCTCCTGCGCCACGCGACAGATGATCCAGACAACCTTAAAGACCACATCGCTGCATCTTTGGGGCCCGAAGCCCTTGAAAACCTGCTGGCCCTTCGCCATGTCGCAGTGATCCCTTGTGTGTATAAACCAGGCGACGTTGAAAAGGCCGAGATGACCCTGGCCGAAGAACTCGCAAAAATCAAAGCGCTCCGGGGGTTGGATGCAGAGATTGCCGAAGCCGAAGAGGAGCTGTCTGATCTGGCAGATGAGGCGTTGACATATCGTCTGGCGCAAGCCGCCGAAGAGCGCAACCGCGCAAGCCGGAGCCAGAATGAAGACAGGGCCGTTTTTGACGTCGCAGACAATGGTGCGCGCATTAATCGCGACGAAAAAGACGCGTTCGAGGCGATTATGTCGGGAATCAATTTCGAACGAAAACGCCGTTAAGGTGGTGTTTTCGTAAGGCACTGGAAAAGAAAAACAGGTAAACGGGTAGCCGAATCATTTCTACGCGCTAATGATTCGGTCAAACGAATCACCCATCCCTGCAGGAGCATTGAATGGCCGCCAAGGATACGAACGAAGACCGCAAATCCGACGAGCAGGAACAGGAAATCTCGCTGGATATGAGCCAGGCCCAGGTCAAGAAGATGATCGCTGAGGCCCGCGAGAAGGGGTATATCACCTACGACCAGCTCAATCAGGTTCTACCACCGGATCAGGTCAGCTCGGAACAGATCGAAGACGTCATGTCGATGCTGTCCGAAATGGGCATCAACATCATCGAAGATGAAGAAGCCGAAGAAGAAGAAAACAAAGGCTCGACCGAACTTACCACGACCGAAAGTAACCGTGAGGTTGCGTTGGCTGGTGCTGCCACCGAAAAGCTGGACCGCACCGATGACCCCGTCCGCATGTACCTGCGTGAGATGGGCAGCGTTGAACTGCTGAGCCGCGAAGGCGAGATTGCCATCGCCAAACGGATTGAGGCTGGTCGCAACACCATGATCGCAGGGCTGTGCGAAAGCCCGCTGACCTTCCAGGCGATCACCATCTGGCACGACGAACTTCTTTCCGAAGATATTCTGCTGCGCGACGTCATCGATCTTGAGGCCACGTTCGGCAACCAGATGGACGAAGACGGTGATGTCGAAGAGCCTGTCGTTGACACATCTGTCGTTCAGGCCGCAAAGCCTGCAAAGGAAGAAGGCCCAGAACTGGACGCAGACGGCAATCCGATCGCCAGCGATGATGACGATGATGAGGACGATCAGGCCAATATGTCGCTGGCTGCGATGGAAGCCGCGCTGAAAGATCAGGTTCTGACCACGCTTGAGCGTATTTCGACGGACTTCTCGATGCTGTCGGAAATGCAGGATAGCCGGATTTCCGCCACGTTGAACGAAGATGGTTCGTTCAGTGCAAAGGATGAAGCAACCTATCAAAAGTTGCGGGCCGAAATTGTCGAACTGGTGAATGGTCTGCATCTGCATAACAACCGGATTGAGGCGCTGATCGACCAGCTTTACGGCATTAACCGCCGCGTCATGTCGCTGGACAGTGCGATGGTGAAGCTGGCGGATCAGGCGCGCATTAACCGTCGTGAATTCATTGACGCCTATCGCGGCCGCGAACTGGACCCGAACTGGATGGCCGAGATGGCTGAAAAACCGGGCCGGGGCTGGCAGATGTTCATCGAACGCTCGACCGACAAGGTCGAGGAACTGCGCAACGATATGGCCCAGGTGGGTCAGTATGTCGGTCTGGATATCAGCGAATTCCGCCGTATCGTACAGCAGGTTCAGAAGGGTGAGAAGGAGGCTCGGCAGGCCAAGAAAGAAATGGTCGAAGCCAACCTGCGCCTTGTGATCTCGATTGCGAAAAAATACACCAACCGCGGCCTGCAATTCCTGGATCTTATTCAGGAAGGCAACATAGGTTTGATGAAAGCGGTGGATAAGTTCGAATATCGCCGCGGCTACAAATTCTCGACCTACGCGACGTGGTGGATCCGTCAGGCGATTACCCGGTCGATTGCGGATCAGGCTCGTACGATCCGTATCCCGGTTCACATGATCGAGACGATCAACAAACTGGTTCGGACTGGTCGCCAGATGCTGCACGAGATCGGCCGCGAGCCTACGCCCGAGGAACTGGCCGAAAAGCTGCAGATGCCGCTTGAGAAGGTTCGGAAGGTGATGAAGATCGCCAAAGAGCCGATTAGCCTTGAAACACCAATTGGCGACGAAGAAGACAGCCAACTGGGCGATTTCATCGAGGACAAAAATGCGGTTCTGCCTCTGGACAGCGCCATTCAGGAAAACCTCAAGGAAACGACCACAAGGGTTCTGGCGTCACTTACTCCGCGTGAGGAACGCGTCCTGCGGATGCGATTTGGCATCGGTATGAACACCGATCACACGCTGGAAGAAGTCGGCCAACAGTTCAGCGTGACCCGCGAACGTATCCGTCAAATTGAAGCAAAAGCGCTGCGCAAGCTGAAGCACCCCAGTCGGTCGCGTAAGCTGCGATCCTTCCTGGATCAATAATACCAAAGGCGCCTCATTCGAGGCGCCTTTTTTGATCACGAAAACTCACGTTGACCGCTTTTCCAGTAAAATTGGCGGCAACTCACAAGGCGAAGTCAATACGCCCCTTTATATGCTTAGTGTCCACTCACGGGACAGGCCGGGGCGAGGCTGAGTTGCCCATGACCCCCGGTCGCCCGTTTCAAGCCCCCCCCGTAAAGTTCAGTCGACTGCGGAACGCACTGGGGACTTGACCAGTCCAGCGTTTGAAGGCTGTTGAAAAGGCTGGCTGGTCGGCATAGCCAAGCGCATAGGCGATCTCGGACAAAGGCATGCCATTGGTGATAAATGTTTGTGCCAGATCGCATTTCAGGTCGTCGACGATACCGCGATAGCTGGTGCCCTCGTGCTTGAGCCGCCGCGCAAACGTGCGGGGACTCATCCCCAGATTGGCGGCGGCCTCGTCCGCATTGATGATCTTGCCAGGCATCGACTGGGTGATCAGCCCTTCGACCTGAGCGCGGAGCGGTTGCTTGGGCGATTTTCGCTCGGCCAGAACGTGCTCGGCATATTGCAGAAGATGCGCACGCAGGTTTGAATCGTAGGTCGGAATGGGTAAGTCTAGCGTGGACACGGCCACCACGATTTCCAGCTTTTCTGCGCCAAAAACGATTGGAAATCCTGCAAGCTTTAGAAACCTTTCGCTGTTTCTGCCTACTTCGTGCTGAAACCTGATCTCGATCGGATAGAAATTTGATTGCGTGAGGGTCCGCATTCGGGCCAACCCAGCGAAGATCAGGAATTCTGTCCGTCGGTGATAGCGGGCGAAACTGGCATCTTTCCAATCGGCTTCGATGGTGGCGAAGTTCCCGGCCAATCGCAGGGTAAAGGCTATGGCGGGGTCAATGATTTGGTGAAATCGCGACGTGTTCTCGATCACTTGCCGTAAGTCACGTGAGTACTTGCTGATATATGCCGTCAGGCTGGACGAGGCTGAAAACTGCAACCCGGCTCGCGCCGCGAATGTGATGTCGCTCACGGCATCACACGCATATCGCGCAAACAAGGCCTCTTGGTGGGCGCTGCACATGGACGTAGAGTCAGAGAGTGCGCCGCGGGTCAGCTTGCATTTTTCAAGAATGCGATCTGACGCTTCAGTGCCGTTAGTTTGTTGATCAAGCACACGGGTCAAGAGTTGAAGGCGGGCGATATCAACTTCCATGACCTTCTCCACTGTGCTTTCAATCTGCTTCCCGCTAATTTGGCGGAAAACACGGCGTGATGATAAGTCTAGATCAATTGACTGAAATTCGAATGGTTCTGGCAGTTAAAAACAAGAAAAAAGTACATATTCAGTTTGTCATTGCCTTTGGCAAAAAATCTGTTCCGTGTTTGGGTGGGTTTTGGGGCATGCCGATGCAGATTTCGCCCCCTCGTCAGTCCCGGCTGAATTCCTTGTGATTGGGCTTTGTTGGGTTTCAAAGCAAGCTACGTCGTTACATACCTCGAGACAGCAAAAGAGTATGATTATGAAAAAGCTTATGACTTATGTGGTTTTTGCGGCTGTCGTGCTCGGCACTCCGGCTACGGCATTTAACGGCCGTTTAGGCTTTCAGACGGTTGCGGTGAATGACTCGGTTTTCGAAGTGATCCCGCGCGGTCGAACGGATACGGATGGGTACTGGTGCGCGGCAGCAGACTTTGCCCGCAGAACGTTGGGGGCAGGCTGGCAGCAGCGCATCTATGTAAAGCGCGGCTATGGCCCAAGCGAGGCGACAGGCCGCAGAACAGCGGTACAATTTACGCTGGTCGCACCAGAGGGCGCCCCGCAGCAGTCAAGCGGCGTTTTCTCTTCCGGATTTCAGCCGGGATACAGTATGTCTGTTCAGGCTGCCAATGCCCGATGCAGAGGCCGCCCATTCATCAATTAACAAAGATCAAACAAAGAATGCAGACCGAGTTTGAGATACCGACGCAGGGTCCCGGGTTGTACGAATTCACCTCGGACGTGCGTCGCTGGCTAAAGCCAGTTGCGCGCGATGGGCTTCTGACGCTGTTTGTCCGCCATACGTCGTGTTCACTGCTTGTGCAGGAAAACGCCGACCCCGACGTACAAACAGATATGCGGGCTTTTTTCGAGAGGCTGGTGCCACCGTCCAACCATCCATCCATGGCCTATCTGCGGCACACGTATGAAGGCCCGGACGATATGCCAGCCCATATCAAGGCCGCGCTGTTACCTGTATCACTGTCGATCCCAGTGGCGTCTGGGCGGCCTGTTCTTGGTACGTGGCAGGGGATTTATCTGTTTGAGCACCGTAGCGCACGGCATAATCGAAACGTCGCTGCGCATTTTGCGTGACCCCCTTATTTAGCGGTGAAAAATTCCGACTACCCAAATCCTAGCGGGTGCCCTATAGTTGTGGATAAGTAAGCCGCAGCGCTTACAAAAGAGGCGGAACAAGGGACGAGGAGACGGCGGATGCGCTGCCCGTTTTGCGGAAATATCGACACTCAAGTCAAAGATTCACGCCCGGCAGAGGATCACGTCGCGATCCGCAGGCGTCGGTTTTGTCCCGCTTGCGGGGGGCGATTTACCACGTATGAACGGGTACAATTGCGGGATTTGGTGGTTATCAAAACCAACGGTAAGCGCGAGGATTTTGACAGGGACAAGCTGGAACGCTCGATCCGAATCTCTATGCAAAAACGTCCTATCGACCCGGAGCGCATCGACCAGATGATTTCCGGGATCGTGCGTCGTCTGGAAAGCATGGGAGATACGGATATCCCGTCCAGAAAGATCGGTGAGATTGTGATGGAAGCTCTGGCGCGGATTGACACCGTGGCCTATGTTCGCTTTGCGAGTGTATACAAGAATTTCCAGGCGGCCGATGACTTCGAGGAGTTCGTCCACGAACTGCGACCGCCGCAACCTTCGACGGACGAGTGAGCGAAACAGATAAGCGATATATGGCGCTGGCCTTGTCATTGGGTCAGCGCGGTCAAGGAACGTGCTGGCCGAACCCGGCCGTAGGTTGCGTTATTGTGCGCGATGGCCGGATTGTAGGGCGCGGCTGGACGCAACCCGGTGGTCGGCCACATGGCGAAACACAAGCTTTGGCCCAGGCGGGTGAGGCCGCGCGTGGGGCAACGGCCTATGTCTCGCTTGAACCTTGTGCGCATCACGGCAAAACACCCCCTTGTGCCGAGGCACTCATCAAGGCGGGTGTGGCGCGGGTCGTGTCGGCAATCGAAGACAGTGATCCGCGCGTGGCTGGACAGGGCTTTGCGATGTTGCGCGAAGCCGGGATTGAGGTCACTACCGGTGTTTTGGCCGAACAGGCCGCACGCGATCATGCGGGATTCTTTCTCAAGACAGAACAAGGTCGGCCATTTGTAACGCTCAAGTTGGCCAGCAGTTTCGATGGTCGGATTGCCACGTCAGCTGGACACAGCCAGTGGATTACCGGGCCCAAGGCGCGGCGGGCTGTGCATGCCATGCGGGCCAGTCATGATGCGGTGATGGTCGGAGCAGGTACCGCCAGGGCCGATGATCCGTCGTTGACAGTCCGCGATCTTGGAATTTCGGCACAGCCGGTAAGGGTTGTCGTCTCGCGTCATCTGGATATTCCCCTGATGAGCCAACTGGCACGAACAGCATCTGATGTGCCCGTCTGGCTGTGTCATGGCCCGTCCCCCGACCCAGAACGTGCCCGAGCGTGGGAGGGGTTGGGCGCCCGTCTGATCCCCTGTGCGCTTGAAGAACATCACATAGATGCAGCCGATCTGTTGCAGCAATTGGGGCATGCAGGTCTAACGCGGGTTTTTTGTGAGGGTGGCTCGGCGCTCGCAGCTTCTTTGTTGGCTGATGACCTTGTGGATGAGCTGGTCGGCTTCACTGCGGGCCTGACCATCGGGGCCGAGGGCTTGCCCGCCATTGGGTCGCTTGGTTTGGAGCGATTAGAGTCGGCCCCTCGCTTTGAGTTGATCGAGGCCCGCGCCATCGGGCCGGACATTTTGCATCGTTGGGCGCGCGCGCTGCGCTAGCGCCGCCACAAACCTGCATGCGTGGCAAACAATCCTTGCAGCTTGGACAACAGGCGAAGTGACAGGCCACGTTTGCGCTCATACCCCTCGGACAGGCGTTGCAAGGCGACCTCGGCAGGGCAGGGTAGCCCCGTGGCCGGGTCCAAATATCGTGGGTAGTCAATCAGTGCGGCATGCGCCAACCCAAGAACAGAAGGCCGTGCGCCCCGTCGTGCAGGCACTGTTCCCAAATCATTCGTTAGCCCCCAGCCGGCATAGAAAGGCGCGCCAAGTGTCGTCACACTGACCCCACGTATTAGCGCCTCGAACCCAAGCAAGGATGTGATCGTCCAGACCTCTTGCACGTGAGACAACAATTCAGCCGGGTCGGTATTGGATGCAATCACATCGGCAAGACTTGGGTCATCAGGCCTGCCTTCGCGCAGTCCGGCCTCAACATCCGGGTGAGGTTTGTAGATCAGGACGGCGTTTGGATTTGCTTCGCGCGCGGTGCGCAGCAGGTCGGTATTTGTGCGCACTGATGAGCTGCCAAGCAGGATTGAGGCATCGTCTTCGACCTGTCCCGGAACTAGAATACGGTGTCCTTGGGGCAGATTTGGGACAGCGCCCCCGGTATTATACTTACTAATCCCGCCCGCGATGATCTGTGCCACCAACCGTTCAGCCCGCAATTCCTGATCCGGGCGCAAAGTTTCACGCGCGGCTATCCACTCTTCCAACTGGCTTGGCTGCGTCGGGTCGTAATAAATACCCAAGTCATCTGTCGCCAGCGACACAGGCGGGACCAGTCTGGCACCCAACCCCTTTGATCGCAGAAACCCGTCCTCGATCCGAACCGCGCCTTCGGCGTCGCGGGCGTGGCTGGCCCACACCATGTGGGGACGGTCAGATTGATCCGGAGGGGCGTTGGTAAATTGAACTTTCTTCTCGCGGCCGAATATCTGTTGCAGGTGTTTGCGCTTCCACAACCGCATGCCGGACGCGGTCCAGCCCTTGTAATCCTGACGCCATGCGCGCGTCTGCGCTTCGAGCGTATCCAGCACGGTTTCCAACTCGCACAGCCTGTCCCGATAGGGGTCGTACCATGTGGGGTATAGGATCATTGCCGCTGCAAACAATTGCGCTCGGGTCAGGTTGCGCTGTCGGCGTGGAGGGTATGCCTCATCCTGCGTCAGCCCCCAGCCAGCATAGAAGGGTTGGCCAAATATGCGGGGTTTGTGTCCGGCCATGATGGCCTCGAACCCGAGCTGAGAGGAAAGGGTGTAGACGCCAACTGCGCCCTCTAGCAAAGCCCATGGGCTTATGGGCGTGGTGACAAATGAAACCCGATCAGACAGGTCTTGATCCGAAAAATATCCGCTGCGATGCCCTGCAACGGTTTCGGGGTGCGTCTTGATCAAAACGCGGGCGCCGCGGTTTTCCTCTTGCGCCATGACCAGCATTTCACGAAATCGCGCGTCATCTCCTGCGCTGGCAATGACCGAGGCATCATCCCGTGCCTGATCAACCACCAGAACATATCCAGGCTTGGGGGGCGGTAACGTCGGATCAACGGCAGAGTATTTGCTCAGATGCAGGTCACGCAACCTTTCAGCCCCGTACCGCGCCCGGTTCAACAATGCGGTATCGTCCAGCGGATGAGTTGCCAGCAGGGTTTCAAGATCCGATGGCTGCGAAGGGTCAAAATGCACGCCGGTTCGATCAATCAGCAAGCCCAGAGGGGGCTCTCCACCCCGCCCCGGATGCAATGAGCGTAAAAAGGCGTCTTCAACCCGATGAACGGGCACCCCGCGCTGGGTCGCTATTTTCAAGCCACGGTGGGCTGTTGGGCTGTTTCCCCAGATGCCAACAACATCGTTTTCCCGGGGCAATCCCAACCGAATGTCATAGCCTTTGAGGTTTAGTATGCGACGAATGCGGCGTTTCGTCATAAAGCCGCCGTTGTAAACAAACAGCCGGGTTCGCTGTGTCCCAGCTGTCGGCTCAGCCTGCATCAGCCGCCCGTCAGCGTGGCAACGTTCGCAACCGGCGTCAGGCCCCCTGCGATCAGTGAAATCGACTTGCTCCACTGTGCGTACGGGGCTTCGGTCACGTAAATCGTGTCGTCGTCGCGGATAACGAAATCCCTTGCGACAAACAGCCCATTGGGTGCGTTGAGGTTCAGAAGGTAGATCATGCGCTGATCGCCCTGCAATTCCTGACGGCCCATAACGGCGCGGGCAATGTCTTGCCGTTCCTTGCGCAGTACAAAAATCCCCGTGGGGTCCGAGGACAAAGATTGCAGACCGCCGACTTGCGCCAGCGCCTCAAGCGCAGACAGGTCTTGTGTGTCGAACGCCACGCGTGATTGACCAGTTGCCCCAAGTGCGATGTATGTTCGGCTGTCTGCCTCGACCAGAATGCGATCCCCGCCACGCAATGCGACATCCAGTTTGGGGTCGCGGACCAGATCGTCGTACCAGACTGTTCCACGTTCATTGCCGCGGATCAGGGTAACAAGGGCGATATCCGCACCCAGCGATACACCTCCAGCCCTTGACAGCATCCCGGACAAGGTGCGGCTGGGTCGCTCGATCGGATAGAGTCCCGGCGCTCCGATCTCCCCGCTCAGTGAAACCGTTGCTCCATCACCTGCAAAGCGGCGCACCTCGACTTGTGGGTCCGGTGTTTGATCTTGCAGTTTGTCGGTGATCAACTGGCGCAGCTGTTCTGGGGTATTGCCAGCAGCCCGAATGCGTCCGGCATAGGGCACGAAGATAAAGCCTTCGCTGTCAACCTGTACCTGCTCTAGCACGGTGGCTGAGCTCAACTCACTTGACAGCAAACCATCATCTACGTTTTCCCAGACCGTCAGGCTTACTACGTCGCCTGCGCGTACGGTGTCAGCGGCCAGACTTTGCGCGCTGCGGAAAGTATTCGGGAACCCGAACTGGGGAATAGCCGCGGCCGCTCTTGCGACGCGATCGTCGACCTCAACCACGAAAGCATTGCCGCCATTTTCGGTTGAGCCTGCCAGAATCTCATTTTTGTTGGGGCCCGCTTTTGGAAGCTGGCACGCGGACAGCAGACCAATAGCCACCACAAGGGATACCCCCCGTATCCATCGGATTGGAAAACGCTTCACTGCCGGTTATCCTCAGTATTTTTTGTTGTATTCTTTTGTTTAGCAAAGTCTAACCGGTTCGCGCACTAACTTCTAGCGCCAACCGTCCAGTTTTACTCAACTATCTGTAACTGTGTCGTCAGCGCCTCTTTCTCGGCCAGTAGGGATTGATAAGGATCGTTTGCATTCAACATCATATCAGCCACGCTACGTGTGAGTTGCCGCCGTCCGCGGCGCGAATAAAAACCGCCCGGAATCTGGCTCGTCTTAAGAAGAAACTGTCGATAGGCTTTATAGGCGTTCTGATCCGGGGGCATCGGATTTGCAAAAAACGCTGCAAGCGGTTGGCGCGATACGAATTCGGGTTTGTCGTAGACCGATCTGCCAAAAATACGCAGTGGGATACCCCGCCACAAGGCCTGTTGTCCGGCGGTGGAATTTATTGTCACCGCAGAACTTGCGCCGTCCAATAGCTTGGCAAGTTTGCCCCCGGGGACATAATGCACGCGATCTGCAACCCCATGGGCACGCGCCAACTCACGCATACGGCGCCTTAAGGGTTCGCGGTGGTTTTCCAGTGGGTGCTCTTTCACCACAAGCCGGTGGTGTGGCGGGGCACCCTTGGCAAATCCCCCAATCACATCCTCAAGAAAATCGGCCATACTGGTATAGTGGGAATGGGACCGAACGGAACTGTCATGCGCCAGTTGCAGCAACGCCAGATGATAGGGCTTCCCGTTCCCAAGCGCGCGCGTCGTGGCCCAGTGACGTTGAAGCCGGTGAAATGGCATCAGCGCCAAACGCTTGAAATACAGTTTGAACTCCTTGGAAACCGGCAGATCACGATGCCGTCGAAAATTGCGGTAATGCTTGTTCAGGAACATTACAAACCAATGGTAGAGCGCGCCGTAAAAGATGTGTTGTCGCATGTCGCCCCAATGCGATGGCGGTGGGGGTGATAGCGCCATGGATTTATCCAACGCATACCGCATCTGCTCAACTCTCAGCGACATAAGACGCGAGTTGCCGTTCGAGCCGAAGCGTTCATATGTCACCCACCAAGGGCGCAGGTAACCTTCCTCGAAGACGTGAACCGTGACCTGTTTACTGCGTGCGACCTGCACGGCTTCGGCGTGAACGGGGCGGGTGTCGCCGTACAGAACGATGTCCGAGATGCCTCGGGCATCAATCAGGTCGGATAGTGTGGCCGGCCATTGATTGGGTGTGTCGAAGTAGGGGATATAGGATGACCTATCAAACCAGAACGCCTGATCCCCGGCATTGAACCCAACACGCCAAACCTTGGCTCCTGACGCCTGAAGCACACGCCCAAGCCCATTGAAAAACGGGCCATGCGGCCCCTGCAGAAACAGGAAAACACGGCGTTTGTCGCCTGTGGCGTTGGGTGACATGGGTACTGCTCTTGCCTGTTGTTCAGAAAATAATGCCTGTTTCGGCCTTTCACGGCAAGGTGGGGCTTGCCGGCCGCGCTGCATGGGCTTACCTCGGCTGAGAACACTGGACCAGATCAGGAACTAAGGGTTAGCGGAATGTTTACAGGGATCGTCACCGATATCGGCACTGTTACCGAGCTGGATCAGAAGGGCGATCTGCGGGCCCGGATCAAAACGGACTATGACACTGCCAGCATAGATATCGGCGCCTCAATCGCCAGCGACGGGGTATGTCTGACCGTGATCGCGCTGGGTGATGATTGGTACGACGTTCAAATCAGCGCCGAGACGGTTTCGAAAACCAATCTGGATAGCTGGCAGGTCGGCAAGCGCGTCAATCTGGAACGCGCTTTGAAGGTTGGTGATGAACTGGGCGGCCACATCGTGTCGGGCCATGTGGACGGTGTGGCCGAGGTGGTGGCAGTGCAGGACGAAGGCGACAGCACCCGCGTCACATTGCGTGCACCCAAGGATCTGGCGCGCTTCATTGCGCCGAAAGGGTCGGTCGCGTTGAACGGAACCTCGCTGACCGTGAACGATGTCGATGATTGCGATTTCGGAATTAACTTCATTCCACACACCAAAGAGGTCACGACCTGGGGTGACGTCTCGGTGGGTGACAGGGTGAACCTTGAGATCGACACACTGGCTCGCTACGTCGCGCGCCTGTCCGAGATGTCCTGAAACAACGTCGCATCAGGGTCGCCCGGTGCTGGATGTGCTCTGGCATTTGGCACTCTGGTAGGCTATCCACCCGATCAAACGTGCCCTGTGAAAGGCTGCCTCATGAGCTTTGCAACCCCCGGACCCGTCGAAGCCAACCTGCGCGACGCGATCAGCCCGATTGAAGATATCATCGATGAGGCGCGCGCGGGCAGGATGTACATTCTGGTCGACCACGAAGATCGTGAAAACGAAGGCGATCTGGTAATCCCGGCCGAATTTGCTGATGCCGAGGCGATTAACTTTATGGCCACGCACGGGCGCGGTCTGATCTGCCTGCCGATGACAGCCGAGCGGATCGAGGCGCTGGGCCTGCCGATGATGGCCGTCAACAACTCGTCCCGGCATGAAACAGCGTTTACCGTGTCTATCGAAGCGCGTGAGGGTGTCAGTACCGGTATTTCTGCAGCTGATCGCGCGCTGACCGTGGCGACGGCAATCAACGAACAGAACACGATGGCGCATATCGCCACCCCCGGTCATGTCTTTCCGTTAAGGGCAAAGCGAGGCGGGGTTTTGGTGCGGGCGGGCCATACTGAGGCCGCAGTAGACATCTCGCGCCTGGCCGGGTTGAACCCTTCGGGCGTCATCTGCGAGATCATGAAACCTGACGGCACCATGGCACGCCTGCCTGATCTGGTGGACTTTGCCAAAAAACACGACATGAAGATCGGTACGATCAGCGACTTGATCTCGTACCGGGCGCGCAATGACAATCTGGTGGTCGAAACCTCACGCAGCACCGTCACGTCCGAATACGGTGGCGAATGGGAAATGCGGATTTTCACTGATCAAACCCACGGCATCGAACACGTGGTCATGATCAAGGGTGACATAACAACGCCCGAACCGGTCCTGACACGCACCCATGCCCTGCACGAAGCGCCCGATATTCTTGGTCTTGGGCCAAAATCGTCGCGTGAATTACCGCGCGCAATGGAAAAGATCGCGGAAGAGGGTCGCGGCGTGGTCTGCTTGTTCCGCCAGCCGCGCAACTCGCTCTACGCAGTCGAGGATGAAGGCCCCCGCACCATCAAACAAACCGGTCTGGGTGCTCAGATCCTGTCCAAGATGGGCATTCAGGAACTGATATTACTGACCGACTCGCCGAAAACCGTATATCTGGGGCTTGACGCATTTGGCTTGTCCATTGTCGGCGCCCGCTCCATCCTCAAGGAAGACTGATCGTGGCAGAACAAGACAAACACGGCGTATTGCCAACCCCGAGCTTTGATAAACCAGTGAAGCTGTTGCTGGTGGTGGCACCGTTCTACCGCGCAATCGCAGATGACCTGATCGCCGGTGCAAAAGCCGAGATCGAAGCCGCGGGCGCCACATACGAAGTGGTCGAAGTACCCGGCGCGCTGGAAGTTCCAACCGCCATCGCCATGGCGGATCGCCAGTGCAATTTCGATGGCTATGTCGCGCTGGGCTGTGTCATTCGTGGTGAAACCACCCATTATGAAACGGTGTGCAACGACTCGAGCCGCGCTATTCAACTTTTGGGCTTGCAAGGTTTGTGTATCGGCAACGGCATACTGACCGTTGAGAATGACAGTCAGGCCGAAGTGCGCGCGAACCCCAAAAAGATGAATAAAGGCGCTGGGGCAGCCGCTGCGGCCTTGCATCTGATCGCACTCAGCCGTAAGTGGGGCGCTTCGAAAAAGGGCGTTGGTTTCAAACCGCCGTCCGAGTCCATCCTTGTGGCGGGCGACAGCAACGGATCCACGACAGCATGACCCAGACAGACGCGCCGAAACCGGCCAATCAGAAACGCCTGATGAAATCTGCCGCCCGGCTTTATGCCGTGCAGGCATTATTCCAAATGGAGCAATCCGGGCAGACAACTGAACAGGTTGTGAATGAGTTTCTGGATCACCGTTTCGGCGCTGTCTACGAAGGCGAGGAAATGTTGGACGGTGATATCAGCGTCTTCCGCAAACTGGTTGAAGATGCGGTGAACTATCAGGCATCAATCGACCAGATGACCGACCGGGCGCTTGTTGCAAAATGGCCGATCGCACGCATTGACCCGACCTTGCGCGCAACTTTCCGCGCGGCAGGGGCGGAATTGACCCAAAGCGATACACCACCCAAAGTCGTCATCACTGAATTCGTTGATGTCGCGCGCGCTTTTTTCCCGGAAGGCAAAGAACCGAAATTTGTCAACGCGGTAGTGGATCACATGGCGCGCGAAGCCAAGCCCGAGGCGTTCTGACGCCTTTACCGCAGCAATAGATGCGCTAACCTTGGCTTAAGATCTCAAGGAGGCCCGTCATGCCTAAACTTATTCGTCTATACATTACGCAAACCGCCTGGGGCTTTGTTATCTCAGCGATTTTTGTTGGGGTTCTTCTTGCGCTTAACGTTGCGAACCTGCGCAGCCTGATCTCTGGGTCGGATATTGGGCTGATCGCGCTGGTCATGATCTGGATCATGAACGGGATCGTGTTCGCGGGCGTGCAATTTGCCTATGCGATCATGAGCATGGCCGAAAAACCGCAGGGTCCGCGACGTGGAACGCCTGTGGCTGTCGACTTTAAACCCGCTCCGGTGAAGGTTGAGCAGAGCTGAGGTTTTCGCTGGCTACCGATAACTCTCATCGGCCATTAATCCATGGGCTTTGGTGGCAACCATATGGCCTTCAACGCTGCTGTTAACCAAGCGCAACGAAGCCCTGCGTTTGCGTATAACCCGTTTCTATTGGTGAAAAACTTATGGCAAGTGTGGCGGGACCACCAGTCAACCGTGCGGTGTGATTCCCGAGGACCTGTATGTACAGGTGGGCGCCAGGTAATCAGGCCAGGACCTGAACAGAGCCAGCCCCCTCGGAATTGCTTAAGGCCACCAGAATGCTACCAGTCACAAGAAGGGCAGAACCCGCCAAGCGACTAAGTAAGGCGTGTCCCGGTCGAGTACAAGTGGCAGAGGTCAGATCGCGCACTGAAATCGTCCGAGAGAACTCTGTCTAAGCTGGAGGAAAATGTTGGCCTATGGAACAAACTACGAACAGCAATTGGTCCAATGCTTCAAAAAGGTAAATTTTGCTCCTGAACATCTTCCAAATTTTAAGTAATTGAAGGCAATTATGACCGATCCTTCATTCTAGCTATGCACTGCTGCATCGCTTGACAGCGGCATGTTATTTATGGACCGGATTGGCAACACTCTGTGTGCCCGCGTTGCAACTGCTACACTGCGAAAATTAGGGGCTTGAGGTTTGTTCTCTAATTGTTCACAATTTCTGGATGATGTTTGACATGCAACCCGGACAGAAGCTGGCACGCGGTGTTGCGCGCCACCTTTGGGCGCACGGTTTTGTTTCTGTCGAGGAATTCGTTCCAGCACGTGGGTTGCGCGTGGACGTGATGGGCTTAGGCCCAAAGGGTGAACTTTGGGTGATTGAGTGTAAGTCCAGTCGGGCAGACTATCAGGCTGATTCCAAGTGGCAGGGGTATCTTGAGTGGTGTGATCGGTTTTTCTGGGCTGTCGATACAGACTTTCCGACGGATCTTCTGCCTGCAGAAACCGGGCTGATCATTGCTGATGCGTATGACGCGGAAATTGTGCGTATGGCGCCCGAGGACAAGCTTGCCCCAGCCAGGCGCAAAAAGATGATGCAGAAATTTGCAACCGATGCTGCACGCAGATTGCAGGCCCTGCGCGATCCCCGGGTTTAAAGGTCAGCCCTTCACAGCCCGGGCGGCTTGCGCGGCTGCGCGGATTTCGTCTGCGATTTCTTCAGCTTCCTCAGGGTCGAAATCCATAGGAATTTCAATGCCGTCCGCCTCGATGAAAAGACGTATCATGCCTTGATCCGTTGGGCCGATCTGCAAGTTGGCCTGAATGTTGCGTTCGGTGTTGATACCCATTTTCGCCTCCGGGACTGAGCGTTTTTGCTACCCTTGAAAGGGTTGAGAATCAAGCTGCGTTTGAGGTTTGGTGCAGTATGAAAGACGTTCAGATCAGACCTTTTTACGCGTCCGATTCACGTTGGTTGGTTGAGCGACACGGCACGCTTTACGCGCAGGCCGAAGGGTTCGATGCTTCGTTCGGTACCTTGGTCCGGCAAATCCTGGATGACTTTGTTTCCAGCCATGATCCGTCGTGCGAACGGGGTTGGATTGCAGAACACGAAGGGCAAAGGCTTGGCAGCATCTTTTGCGTGAAGCTTGACGAACAAACCGCAAAGCTGCGGCTTTTCCTGTTGGTGCCAGAGGCACGAGGGCAGGGACTGGGAAAGCGGCTGTTGGACGCCTGTACAGGGTTCGCGCGTGGTGCGGGATACGCGGAAATGCAGTTGTGGACCCATGAAAGCCACCGGGAGGCTTGTGCGCTGTACCGCGCGAATGGGTGGCAATTGCTGGGCAGCAAACCGGTACATTCCTTTGGGGTCAATCTTGTCGAACAAAGCTGGAAAATTCGGTTTTAATCCTCTTGCATTCCCCGGGCGCGTTCGGTACATCGCCCCTCACAAGTGCCGCCTTAGCTCAGTTGGTTAGAGCGCTGGATTGTGGATCCAGAGGTCCCCTGTTCAAGCCAGGGAGGCGGTACCAAATCCCTCTAAAAACGCTGAGTAGTACGCGGTTTTCCCGCTTGGAACTTGGCCATTTTGCGATTCATTTGGTATCAGGCAAAGTGACGGCTGGCGCGCTTAGAATTAGCGCGCCAGGTTCAGCCTGAGTCTCATTTTGCTGCGTTTTGCAGCGGGTAGGTGCCGATTCAATCGCTTGTTGACCATTCCGAACCCCCAGATGACCACCAGGGTTAGCAGGATGAAGTAGAAGGCAAGAATCGGATATGGAATGAACGGGTTGAACGTCTTGTCAGCGAAGTAACCCGCGTAGTACAGCGCATCGCCCCGTTGTTGCCAGACAGGAAAGGCTGAGAAGAACACCAGCGTGGTTGCGTGGAACAGAAAGATCGCCTCGTTCGTATAAGCGGGCCACGCCAGGCGCAGCATTGTTGGCCAGATGATCCGACGGAACCGTGACCAGCCCGTCATACCATAGGCATCTGCGGCCTCGATATCGCCCTTTGGGATCGAGCGTAGCGCACCATAGAATATCTCGCCCGAGTAGGCTGCGGTGTTGAAAAACAGCACGATCAAAGCGCCCATCCATGCAGACGTAAGTGCGTCAAGAAATGGGAAGCTCTGCTTGAGTGACAGGAAGAAGAAGTAGGCAAAGAAGAACTGAATGAACAGCGGAGAGCCTCGAAACAGGAAAATGAACCACTCCGACGGTTTGCGCAGCCATCTGTTCGTGGACGCTTTCCCAAGAGCAAGGGCAGTGGCCAGAAAAAATCCGGTCGCAAGCGCCATAATCCCGAAATAGATGTTCCAGATCATACCCGAGCCAATAAGGGTGAACTGCTGGCAGAGGGTAAAATCGTTCGCTGGCAAAAGACGTTCGCCAATACCGACTGAGCGCAGAGCGTAGTCCTGGATTGTTTGCAAGCAGCTCATGCGGTCGTCTCCTTGCGCAGCAACTCACCGCCCGAGGTCGCCTGTCCGTGGGATAAGCGTCGCATCAGCTTTTCAAGGCCGATTTCCGAAACACGCGTCATACCAAGATAGAACACAAGTAGGGCGAGGAAGTACCACATGCGCCAGTCGCCATGCGGGTATTGGGTGAAGCGCGGGTTTTTGAAGGCACCCAGTTCGCGTGCCCAATAGACGATATCTTCGATGCCAAGCAGGAACAGCAGTGGCGTCGCTTTGATCAACACCATCCACAGGTTCGACAGGCCGGGTAGGGCATAGACCCACATTTGCGGAACGAGAATGCGCCAGAATGTTTGGCGGCGGGTCATGCCGTAAGCCTCGGCCGTTTCCAGCTGTGCATGGGGCACGGCGCGCATGCCGCCGAACAGAACATTGGCTGCAAAAGCACCAAAAACGATGGAAAAGGTAATGACGGCCAGAAAGAACCCGTAAGTCTCGTGAACCCACTCCGGTGCGCTGCCTAGTGGCAGTTTCGCGGCTTGGCACACAATGAAGTCATTGCCTTGCCGGATTGGGTCGGTCCATTCGGGGCAGAGAATTTGGTGCCGTGTCCATTCGAACGCTTGATCCAGCGCGATCACGAAGAACATGAAAAAGGCAATATCCGGTACGCCGCGCACGATGGCGATATAGCCCTTCCCCAGCAGGCTGAGCGGAAGGACATGCGACCGCGCTGCCATTGCGCCCAGAAAACCAAAGCCCAGTGCAACCGGAGCAGTGATCGCCAGAAGCAGCAAAACCTTGAAAAAGGACAGGTAGAATACCCAGTGCACACCATTGGTCAGATAGCATGAAAACCAACGGAACGTGCCGAGAGTATCGGGATCAGTGCAGAACGAAAAAATGGTTGGCCTCCTTGACGGGCAAGGGCTCAGAGGCGGCGCGCCTTGGAAGACAGGCGCGCCGCGACGTGCAAAATTAGAAGGTCGAGGACACTTCCCACTTGGTGATCAGCTCATTCAAGGTACCGTCGTCCTTCATGGACTGAATGGCAGTGTTGAACTTTTCTTTCAGCTCACCATCGGATTCACGGATACCCATGCCGACGCCACCGCCCAGCGGTACTTCGTCACCAACGAAGACAAGGCCCGAGCCATCTTCAGTGAACGGCACCAGGAAGGATTTGTCAGCCAGAACTGCATCTGCTTCGCCGTTACGCACGGCTGCGATGGTTTCTTCGGGGCCTGCAAACTCAACCAGAGTTGCACCGGATTCGGCGACATAGCCAGCCTGAATGGTGCCTGTCTGTGCCGCGATCACGCCACCTGACAGGTCAACACCATCGGACATGGCGACATAGGCAGACGGATCTGGCGGCGTGTAGTTCTGAGTGAAATCGATGACCTCATCACGCTCGTCAGTGATGGACATGCCCGCGATGATCGCGTCGTAGTTGCCCGAAACAAGGTTAGGGATGATCGAATCCCAGTCGTTTTTGACCCATTCGCATTCCAGGTTGGCGCGCTTACACAGCTCATCGCCCAGTTCGCGTTCGAACCCGTCAATCTCGCCCGCGTCGTTGACAAAGTTCCAAGGTGCGTATGCGCCCTCGGTGCCCAGACGGATGGTCTCCGCCATAGCCATACCTGCGCTAAGCGCCAGGGCTGCAGTGGTCAGAATCAGTTTTTTCATTGGATACTCCCCAGTTAGTTTTCTGTCCTGAATTTAAGCCGCCTTTGTGGCGGAGAGAAAGCCCCGAAGTCGCTCGGATTCGGGGGACGTAAAGATATCTTTCGGTGACCCTTCTTCTTCGATCAGGCCATGGTGCAGGAATACGACGTGGCTTGAAATATCAGCCGCCATTTTCATGTCGTGGGTCACAATGATCATCGTGCGACCTTCGGCAGCCAAGTCCTTGATCACCTTGATCACTTCCTGTTCCAGCTCAGGGTCCAGCGCCGAGGTTGGCTCGTCGAAAAGCAGCGCCTCGGGCTCCATGCACAGACCACGTGCAATGGCTGCGCGCTGTTGCTGACCGCCGGACAATTGCGCCGGGTAGACGTCGCACTTATCGCCGATACCGACCTTGTCCAGATACTTGCGAGCGCTGTCTTCGACCTCTTTCGGGTCGCGGCCCAGTACGGTCACCGGAGCTTCCATCACGTTTTGCAGAATGGTCATATGGGACCAAAGGTTGAACTGCTGAAACACCATCGACAGGTTGGTGCGGATGCGCATGACCTGCTTTGGGTCGGCTGGACGGCGGTTATGCCGTTCACCTGACCAGCGCACGGGCTCGCCCTTGAACAGTATCTCGCCTTCTTGGCTGTCTTCCAACAGATTGCAGCACCGTAAGAGGGTTGATTTTCCGGATCCGGAGGACCCGATCAGGGAAACGACATCCCCGCGTCTGGCCGTAATATCGACCCCTTTCAGCACCTCCAGATTGCCGAAGCTTTTGTGTAGATTTTTGATTTCGATAACTGGAGAGGAATCTGTCACAGGTGGCCCATGTGTTGTCGGTGTTGGTGCGGTACTAGGGCTTAAAAATTGAGGTAATGCAATGCGCAATTGTCATGAATACGTACCGAAAAAGTCAAATTGGCCAAAGTTACTCGCCAAATTGATCAGTATTCGCGTTTGGATCGGCTAATCCGGTGTCGGATTGGCGACAGACAGATAGTCGCCCGCTGGAATTTTGATCAGACCGCGAAGATGCAGCATCTTGCGGTCCGCAGCTGACAGATCATCAATTGCAGAGCGGACAGCGTGGGTGATACGCGGTGCGTCCTGGCCGTTGGCAGTAATGTAGGGCAGGGCGGGCGTCGGGTTGGTCACGTCTACCTCGCGTAAAAAGGTCACCAGGTCGGAATGCGTTTTGAGCAGTTCCCAGGTTAGCGCATCCAGTGCCGCAAAATCGGCCCGGCCATTCGCCACTGTGCCGGCAGACCGCGCGTGGCCACCGGTTTCAACGGTCGTATTTGGACGGTGGCCGCGCGCAGCTAAATGAACCAACGGCGCTGCCCACCCTGATTGCGAAAGGTGGTCATTGTAGGCAAAAGCTCCAGCCGAAAGCGCGGCTAAATCGCGCGGATCATCCTTTCGCGCCAGGAATATGGATCGGTAGTAGCCAGGCGGGCATCCCTCTAGCCCATAGTCCGGTGTGCCAACCAGTTGCACCTTGCCATGCAGGCGGGTGCGATAGGGCATGCCGCAAGTCTGGGCAAAGGTCAGGTCCGGGCTCAGCCAAACGTCCCACATGTCAGCATCACGTGTCAGGTGATCGGGACCGAAGCCCAAGTGCGTCCGAATCAACGCCCAAAAGCGATCGTTGGCGTCTTGCAAAGGGGGCATGTCATACATGCCCAACATCGCGGTCACGATTTTGCTGCCTTCTGTCGCGCCAAGGCTGAATCAACATCGCTGACGCCCAGCAAGCTGACGACCAACCGCAACAGCGAGTCCTCTTCGCCGGTACGGTGCCCATCTGCCAGTGCGACTGACCACATTGCCTGCACGACGGCGAGCCGGTCGTCGTAAGCTACGGCTTCCTTGATTGCGCGCGTGAAGCGGACAGTGTCGGGGGCCTCGGCCTCCAGGTCCTCAGCACGGGCGCGCAGCGTGGCGGCTTCGAATGGTGAAAGACCATAGCGTTCGGCGCAGACCCGGTCGATTCGCGCCATCTCGCTGTCGGCATAATCGTTATCGGATCGGGCGATGCGGACCAGCAGTGCCGTCAGCGCGAGGCGAGCGTCAACTTCGGGAAGAGGGTCGGGGTCGGGCCGTGTGAGCCGGGACAGAAAATCACTAAACATGGGTTACGTATAAATGGGGCTCACAGGTCTTCCAAGCGCCTTTGCACCCGTTGGCGTGCAGACTGGCTGTCCATAAAGCTGAGCCCCATGGCAATGCGCGCCTCTTCCACGATTTTGATTTCGCCTTCGTCCGAGTTTCCATCGGCCAGAACAATCTCCCACAGGGCGTCCAATGCCGCGAGGCGTTCGTGCAGGTCGGTGGTTTCGCGGATCAATTTGCCGAACGTGTCTGTATCAGGCGCGGCGGCGTGCAGCTTTTCGCAAGTGGCGCGGACCTTGGCAGCTTCGATCGCGTTATGCTGATAGAGACGGGCAAGGATCCGGTCGATCAGGCTGATTTCTTCAAGCTTATAATCCCGGTCCGCCTGCGCAACACGAACCATGAGCGCACCCAGAGCAAGCTCTGCATCAGGGTCCGGTAAATTGTCGTGTTGCGGTGGGCGCAGGGCCTGAAAGAACTTCTTTAACATGCCCTGAGGTTATTCCATATTTTGTGGCCCGCCAAGCATCGACTACCCGTCATAGCCTTGAATGATTTCGGTGCTGGTCGGAGCGGCAGAAACACGCTAAGCGCGAACCGCTTGCAGCGGAATCACCCCTGTTGAAGCGCTTCTTTCGCTTGTTCCTGCAGCCAGGCCAACATGTGCCGGTATGGGACAGGACCATAGCTGATCCGGGCTACGCCCAGCGATGCCAGTGTGGCCGTATCAGGGGTCCCCGGCAAGGCGATGATGTTTACAGGTAAGTCGGTCGATTCGCACAAAGTGGCGATCATATCCTTGTCTCTCAGCCCCGGAGCAAAGAAACCGCTGGCACCGGCGTCAGCATAAGCTCGGGCCCTGGCGATTGCTTCGTTTAGCATTGCATCGTTATGGGTATCGGGCTTTGCCTTCAGAAAGATGTCGGTACGGGCGTTGATGAACGCCGGGATGCCAGAGGCATCGCATCCTTCGCGCATCGCCCGCACCCGTGCGGCCTGAGTTTCGGTGTCATAAAGATCACTTGTTCCAATGATTTGGTCTTCGAAGTTAAAACCAATGACGCCGGTCCCCAGCGCACGCTGGGTGTTTTCCGCGACGCCCATCACATCCTCGGCGTACGCGCCTTCGAAGTCCAGTGTGACCGGCAAGTCAACCGCAGCAACAATCCGGCGGGCATTCTCAAGGGCGGCCTCGATTGGGATGTTCTGACCGTCACCATATCCTTGCGCCATCGCAACCGGGGCACTGCCGGTTGCAATTGCCTTGGCGCCCGCGTCGCGCACGGCACCTGCACTGCCTGCGTCCCAGATATTGTACAAAATAACCGGGTCACCCTTTTTATGCAGGGCTGCGAATGTCTCCGCTTGGTTGATCTGCTTTGCCATGGCCGGTCTCCTGTCGCTGTGTTGAGGACAGTTATCCGTGGAAACGGCTTGCACGTATAGGTTCTTTTTTCGCTCACCGTCACAATGCAGTGACCTGCCTGCCGTTAGACTAGGCGCGAGCTGTCCTTGGCCGCACGCACGAAATCGCGAAACAGAGGGTGCGGATCGAACGGTTTTGATTTGAGTTCGGGGTGGTACTGCACACCGATGAACCACGGGTGATCCGACCATTCGACGATCTCTGGCAGGCGTCCGTCCGGCGACATGCCCGAAAACTTCAAGCCCGCTTTCTCCAGCTTTTCCCGGTACTTGATGTCCACCTCATAACGGTGCCGGTGGCGTTCTTCGATATTGGTGCCGCCGTAAACTTCGGCCACTTTCGAGCCCTCGGCCAGTACGGCATTGTATGCGCCCAAACGCATGGTGCCACCCTTATCGTCTCCAACTTTGCGTTCGACAGTATGGTTTCCCTGTACCCATTCCTTCAAATGGTAAACTACTGGTTCAAAACGCTTCTTTCCGGCCTCGTGATCGAACTCTTCTGACCCGGCTTCGGTGATCCCGGCGGCGTTTCTCGCCGCTTCGATTACTGCCATTTGCATGCCCAGACAGATACCCATGTAAGGGACCTTGTGTTCGCGCGCATACTGGGCGGCCTTTATCTTGCCCTCGGTCCCACGCTCACCAAAGCCGCCGGGGACGAGGATCGCGTGGAACCCTTCCAAATGCGTTGCGGCGTCTTCGGTATCAAACACTTCGGCATCGACCCACTCGACCTTGACCTTGACGCGGTTGGCCATACCGCCATGGGTCAAAGCCTCGGCAATTGACTTGTAGGCATCTTCTAGCTGGGTGTATTTGCCGACGATGGCTACACTCACTTCGCCTTCTGCATTGTGGATGCGGTCGCTGACGTCTTCCCACTTGGCCAAATGGGGTTTAGGGGCCGGGCTGATCTGGAAGGCATCCAATACCGCCTGATCCAGTCCCTCGCGGTGATAGGCCAATGGCGCGTCATAGATGGTGCTCAGATCCTGAGCGGCGATCACGCTATCAGGGCGCACGTTGCAGAACAGCGCCAGCTTTTCACGCTCTTTCGGTGGGATCGGACCTTCGGACCGGCACACCAGAATGTCAGGTGCCAAGCCAATGGAGCGCAGTTCTTTTACCGAGTGCTGTGTCGGCTTGGTTTTCAATTCGCCGGACGCCTTGATGTAGGGCAGCAGGGTGAGATGCATAAAGATACACTGACCGCGCGGCTTGTCCTGACTAAACTGACGGATGGCTTCGAAAAAGGGCAGACCTTCGATATCGCCAACGGTACCGCCGATTTCACACAGCATGAAATCAACCTCATCCTCGCCAATGGCGATGAAATCCTTGATCTCGTTAGTGACGTGCGGGATCACCTGAATGGTCTTGCCCAGATAGTCGCCGCGACGTTCTTTTTCGAGCACATTTGAATAAATCCGGCCCGAGCTGACCGAGTCGGTCTTGCGCGCTGCCACACCGGTGAACCGTTCATAATGGCCAAGGTCCAGATCAGTTTCGGCCCCATCATCGGTCACGAAAACTTCGCCATGCTCAAACGGCGACATGGTGCCGGGATCGACGTTCAGATAGGGGTCCAGCTTGCGCAGACGTACCGAGTATCCCCGGGCCTGCAACAACGCACCCAGAGCCGCCGAAGCCAGCCCTTTGCCCAAGGACGAAACCACACCACCGGTGATGAAAATAAAACGCGCCATGTTTTTCGGCTGCTCCCGTGAGACGTCAAAATCAGCTGCCCGACGGTTCCGAAAAACCGCTGCATCACGGGACTTCACACATAAAGGATTCGCGCCAAAAGCGCAAGAGAACCGCAAGATGCTGTTGCAGTCCTCTGTAGGGTTTCTAGGTTTTGTGGATCAGTTCGCTTGCGGAATCAAAGGCGCGTTGTCGCCTGCTGCTGGCGGCAGAAGATCATTTGCCGGCGGAACTGCAGGGGCGCTTTCTTCCGTCGGGGCCGGAGCGGGAACGCCCAAGCGGTCGATTACCGAACTGCCAGAGGATTTCTGAGCCGCCAGAATCGTCAGAGTGATTGAAGTCACGATAAAGCACGCTGCCAGAATCCAGGTCACTTTGCCCAGTGCAGTCGCTGCAGCGCGGCCAGTCATGGCACCACCGCCGCCGCCGCCCATACCAAGGCCGCCGCCTTCGGACCGCTGCATCAGAACGACGGCGATCAGGCCCAGAGCCAAAAGAAGATGGATGATGAGAACAACGTTTTCCATGGTGGTCCTGTACAGCGTGGCGTGTATCGCGTGGTACTTATGCAAGTTTGCCAGCGGGGGCAAGGGACGAGTTTACATCATAGCACGGGATACCTGGCATCGCATCAAATTGACTGGACAGAGTGGCGGCTGTTAACGCAGGGTGCTGTTCATGCCGCATGACGACCACGATCACCCGCACGCTTTGCTTCCACCCGAACCCGCCCTGCGCGTAAAAGCGCTTGAGACGATTCTGACCCGAAAGGGGCTTGTTGACCCCGCGGCGCTGGACGAACTCATTGATGCCTATCAGAACAAGATCGGACCGCAAAACGGTGCGCGCGTCGTCGCCAAGGCCTGGTCCGACGAGCAGTTCAAAAAAGACCTGCTGGAAGATGCAACCTCGGTTGTCACCGATCTTGGTTTCTATGGTCGACAGGGTGAACATATGGTGGTTGTCGAGAATACGCCCGAGCAGCACAATATGGTCGTTTGCACGCTGTGCAGTTGCTACCCTTGGCCTCTGCTTGGGATTCCGCCGGGTTGGTACAAGTCTGACGCCTACCGCGCCCGTGCCGTGCGTGAGCCGCGCAAGGTGCTGGCAGAGTTCGGTGTCACCTTACCACCGGAGACGGCCGTGCGCGTGTGGGATTCGACAGCGGAAATTCGTTATCTCGTGCTTCCGATGCGGCCAGAAGGCACAGAGGGACTCAGCGAAGATGACCTGGTGGCGCTTGTCACCCGCGACAGCATGATCGGCACTGGGCTGCCCAAAGTGCCGTCATGACGCGCGTGCACGATATGGGTGGGCGGTTTGGGGACGGTCCGGTTCAGCCCGAGGCCGAAGATGCACCGGTTTTCGCCGAAAAGTGGCAAGGGCGGGCCTTGGCAGTGACGCTTGCCGCCGGATCATTGGGACAGTGGAACCTTGATGTCACGCGGCACGCACGTGAAAGACTGTCGCCGAAGGATAGTGTTCGGTTTTCCTATTACGAAAGGTGGATTTCCGCACTTGCTGACCTGCTGGTGGAAAAGGGTGTGCTAAATGCACAAGATTATTCTGACGGAGGCACTGCTGAGCAACATCCACTTTCGTCACGCGCCTTGAAAGCTGAATCTGTTTCCGGGGTCCTTGCCAAGGGTGGACCGACGGAGCGGCCTTCGACTGTGCCGGTACGATTTGAGACCGGGCAAAAGGTCCGCACGGTGCGCCCAACGGCCAATCGCCTTGTTGATGGTGGGCATACTCGCTTGCCGTCCTATGCATCCGGTGCGGTGGGTAGAATTGTTCGGCTACATGGTGCGCATGTGTTTCCTGACTCAAATGCACACGGTTTGGGTGAGGCGCCCGAACCGCTCTATGCTGTGGCGTTCGCGGCGTCTGAGCTGTGGGCGCAACCGGAGCATCCCAAGGACGAAGTGGTGCTTGATTTGTGGCAAAGCTATCTGGAGCCGGTATGAGCACCTGCGTTACCAATACCGCCCCTGAACCCGCGTTCTCTGAGCCGTGGCACGCACAGGTGTTTGCTATAACCGTGGCCCTGAACGAGGACGGTCGATTCGATTGGTCCGACTGGGTTGCCCGTTTTTCAGCGACACTCAAACGTCGAGGCCTCGACCGTGAACTGGATGGCGGGGACGACTATTTCAACGCCTGGCTCGATACGCTTGAAGAATTGCTGGCCGAGCAGGGTGCGACCGCTCAGGGGGAAGTCTCTGATTTCAGGAATGCCTGGGAAGAAGCGTATTTAACAACTCCTCACGGTCAACCGGTGAAATTGCCGCCGCACGACTAAGGCTGTTGGATGCATTCTTTCGGAAAACTCACGCTAGGCAATCCAGACAGGTACTGACATTTGATTTGGGTGTGAACTGCGGCGAATTATCGGTTTCCCTGCTGCTTTGACCCCGCTATACGAGCCGGGTTTGATAATTCAGCGCAAAAGGACCGGATATGGCCAATGTGGTTGTTGTCGGCGCCCAGTGGGGTGACGAAGGAAAAGGCAAGATCGTCGACTGGCTAAGCGAGCGGGCAGACGTCATCGCGCGTTTCCAAGGTGGACATAACGCCGGTCATACTCTGGTCATTGATGGTGAGGTTTACAAACTGAACGCGCTACCTTCGGGCGTTGTGCGCGGTGGGAAGCTCAGCGTCATCGGGAATGGTGTCGTGCTTGACCCCTGGCATTTGGTGAACGAGATCGAGTCGATCCGCAAACAAGGCGTTGAGATTACGCCTGAAACGCTGATGATCGCAGAAAACACTCCGCTGATATTGCCAATTCACGGAGAACTGGATCGTGCACGCGAAGAAGCCGCCAGTAAAGGAACAAAAATCGGCACCACTGGTCGGGGTATTGGCCCTGCATACGAAGACAAGGTTGGTCGTCGCTCTGTCCGTGTGGCGGACCTTGCAGATGATGCAACGTTGGAGGCGCGCGTGGATCGTGCATTGCAGCATCACGACCCGCTGCGCAAGGGTTTGGGGATTGAAGCCGTCGACCGCGATGCATTGATCGCGCGGCTCAAAGAGATTGCACCGCAGATTCTGCCTTATGCAGCGCCAGTTTGGAAAGTTCTGAACGAAAAGCGCAAAGCAGGAAAGCGCATACTGTTCGAAGGTGCTCAGGGTGCATTGCTGGATATCGATTTCGGCACCTATCCATTTGTGACATCGTCGAATGTTATCGCAGGTCAAGCCGCCACCGGCGTTGGGATCGGGCCGGGATCTGTCGATTTTGTGCTGGGCATTGTCAAAGCGTACACGACACGCGTCGGTGAGGGGCCATTCCCGACCGAATTGGATGACGAAGACGGGCATCGCCTTGGCACCCGAGGTCACGAATTTGGGACAGTCACCGGCCGCAAGCGCCGCTGCGGCTGGTTTGACGCCTGCCTTGTGCGCCAGACCTGCGCAACCAGCGGTGTGAACGGCATTTCGCTGACCAAGCTGGACGTTCTTGACGGTTTTGAAACCTTGAAAATCTGTGTTGGGTATGAACTAGACGGCGATCGGCTGGACTATCTGCCCACCGCGGCGGATCAACAGGCCCGCTGTACGCCTGTCTATGAGGAAATGCCGGGGTGGAGCGAATCCACCGAAGGCGCGCGCAGCTGGGCAGATTTACCAGCTAACGCCATCAAATACGTGCGCCGTGTTGAAGAACTGATCGAATGCCCTGTGGCCCTTTTGTCCACCAGCCCAGAGCGGGACGACACCATCCTGGTGACCGACCCGTTTGCTGACTGATGAGCGATAAGGAAAAACCCGGCCTGAGCTACAAGGCCAGGCGGCGATGGTCCCTGGTGCTGCTTCTGGTCGGGCTGCCGATCTATATCGTGGCGGTTGTGACGATCGTGAACCGGCTGGACCGGCCACCGATCTGGCTGGAGTTGCTGGTCTATATCGGGTTGGGCATTCTTTGGGCGCTGCCGTTCAAGTTTGTTTTCAAAGGTGTTGGCAAAGAAGACCCGAATAAAGACGCGGATTGATTTCTGCCTTGGGGGTATCACAAGTCTGAATGTGAACAAAGCATCCCTTGGCGGGAGTCTGAACAGGCATAAAACAGTCCGGCACTGATGCAGCCAAGTTTGCGGCCGTGTAAAACCACGGGCTAGGTATCTTTGGACTTTTCGTATTCGGCCCATGCGCGGGACGGGGGCGAGCGGTTTGCAACTGTGCATTCGCGCGCAATCGTTTCTTTCGATCCGTTTTTGCATCACAAGCTGAAAAGGCTGTCAGAGGAATCTAGAAGATGCCCCTGTCAGACAACGGCTCGCAAATCGTTGCCGTGTATCAATGCACGCACTCTATAAATATCATCTTTGAGTTTTTCGTTGCGCCAGGCCTCTTGAAATCGTTCAACCGAAAGCAGGCCATCAGCATCAAATTCGGGATCGACGGTGGCCAAACGGCGCGTGGCGCGCTTCAATCGGACGTCATCATCCAGATGTAATGCCGCAGCAGCCCTGTACGCGGCGGCACGGCGGGTGATACGTGGAAATGCTGTCGCTGCGCTATAGCAGGCCTCCCAGTTGCCCAGGACGTAATGTGCGATCACTCCCACCTCGCGGCAGTACTCGGGAAGAAACGGATCGAGCTCTTGCGCGCGCCGCTGAAATTCAAGCCCCGTTTCACCATCGCCCATGTAATTATGAACATTCCCAGCATGGGCAACTATGTAGGCATGGTTCGGCGTAATCTCGAGCGCGCGGGTGAAATGGTAAAGGGCGCTGTCAAAGTCCTCCTTGTAAAGAGCCAATGAACCCATGATCCTGTGGACCTCAGCATCGTCGCTGTCCAATTCCAATGCCCGGCGCCCCATCGACCAATAGTGATCCACATCGTTGACACCAAGCCATTCGTCGCGCGTTGCCACAGCGCAGGCCAACCATGCCTGTGCCCGACCGAAATTGGGGTCTTTCTCCAAAGCCTTTTCAAGCCACGCCATCGCTTCTTCGGCATTGTCGCGCGTGACGCCGCCCATTCGATGATGGTGCAGGCCACGCTTTAGGCAGTCATAGGCGACCATGTCTTCCGTTGGTTTTGCGCGGGCTGTTTCCTCTGCCTGTCTTTCAACACGACCGGCCACTGCAGCCGCAATTTTGGCGACCATGTCATCCTGAACGTCGAAAAGGTCATTCACGTCGCAATCATACTTTTCTGACCAAACCTGTTCTTTGTTGATGCCGTCAATCAGGCTTGCTGAAATTCTCACGCGCGCGCCAAACACGCGCACACCGCCCTCGATACTGTAGCGCACGCCGGTTTCCTTACAGACTTGTTCCGATGGAGCATCCCGTTTTGCCAACGAAAAACTGGCGTTGCGCGATATTACAAAGAGCTCTTTAAAGCGCGATAACTCGGTAATTAAATCCTCCGTGAACCCGTCGGCGAAGTAGTCCTGTTCGGCGTCTGCACTGCGGTTTTGGAATGGTACGACAACGACGCCGTTGTCACGTTGAGACTGTGCCGTGGGTTGGGTAACGGTGGTTTCTTGCGCCAGCATGCAACTGTGTATGCCAAGGTCCCCTTCGACCGAATAAAGCTCAACGGGCTCATCGATGTTTTTCAACTGACGCGGGCCAAGCTTTTTGAACCGGATCTGAGCGCCGCGTTTTGCTTGCTCGAAAACCGTTTGTGAAACCAAAACACCGCCGGGTTCAGCCTCGGCTTCGATACGCGACGCGATGTTCACACCGTCGCCAAGAAGGTCTTTGCCATCCGCTATCACATCAGCAAGATGAATTCCGATCCGAAGTTGCAGCCCAATTTGCTGAGCGTTATGGGGGGCGGCCAGTTCGCGCTGTAACTCGAAGGCACCGCGCACGGCCGAAACGGGGCTGGTAAACTCAGCCAATGCGCCGTCGCCTGCCCAGCTGATTATTCTGGCACCATGACGTTCCGCCTGTTGCCGCACAATTTTGCGTAGCCGTTTCAGGCGCACTATTGTGTCTTCCTCAGAACGCTGCATCAGCGCCGAGTAGCCAACGACATCTGTGGCAAGTACCGTAGAAAGGCGGCGTTCAATTTCGGCCTTCATCTTCGCTCCTCCCACAAGCGACGATCTATACCACAATTATCTAAATGGACCTAGTAACCCAGTTGTTCGTCGGGCCTGATCCGTGTTTTTGATTTGATGTCCGGATATTTGCAGATAGATAAACAGCACCTTAGCCCGTGCGTCGGGCCATCGAAGGCCAGCTAAAGATCGCACGAGCCATCGCGTGATACTCTCCGGAAATCTCTTCGGCGACGCTGAGGGGGGTGGGCCATGGTGCCGTCAGTGTCGCCGCGACCTGCCCGGTGACGAGACTTAGCTCGGCATCGTGCTTGGCCGCAAGGCGCCGCATTTTTTGGTTGGTTGCAAGGCACAGCAAGTGAACCTCTCGAATACCGCGATTGCGGGCCGCAGTGATGATCCGCGACAACAAGGCGTCGCCAATGCCTCGATCTTGCCATTCGGCTTCGACCGTAAAGGCGGCCTCGGCCATCTGGGTTTCGTTGTCCGGCACCAGCCGCAGTTCTCCCACGCCGCGCAGACAGGAATCAGGAAATGCGCCGAAAACCAGCGCGGAATTATCAAATATCCCGGAAAGATAGTGCTGCACAAACGCGGCACTGACCTGCGTGCCGAACCGTGCTGCCAGCGTATCGCTGCCCAGGGTGTTGAAATGGCTTTCTATCTTTGGGCGATCGTAAATTCTGAGACGTCGTATCGGAAGTTCATACATGGCCTAGCCTTTGCTTGAACAGCGCGTGACAAACCGATCACGGTACGCCCTTTCATAACATCTTTCTGCGATGCAGCATAGCACATGCAGTGTGACCGCTGCAGCAAAACGGGCAGCGAAGCGTAAGTGCAAAAAAAAATGAGCCAGGGGTATTCCCGGCTCAATAATTCGCAAATTGTTCAAAAATTAACCGGCTGCGCGCTCGTCATCTGGGCGGAACCCAATCTCGGTCGACGCGGCAAAACGCCCCCCGCCGGCCTTTTCGATTTTGCCATCACGCAGCAATTGCCCGAAGGAACGCAGGCTTTCTTCGCGGTTGAAGTCATCCTGCTTCAACGAGCGGATTTTGTTCATAAGCTGCGGGCGCGAAAACTGCTCCTGTCCTTCGATAAAGGAAAGATAAGCTGCGGCAGCCTCTAACAGGTCGGGCAGGGACTGCGCGCCCTGTTCCTCGGCGAATTGCGCAAAACCACCTTCTTCGGTTGCCTCGTCTTCGGATTCGGATTTTACACGACGGGGGGTAACCGGTCCGCTTTCACCGGATTGGTTGTCGATCCGCTGTTCCGCGACCAGTTTCAGTGGTGCAGAGGCATCGCTGCTTGGGCGTTTGCTTGTGACCTGAATTTCCGGACGGCGAGGGCTGACGACCGATGATAGGTCTCCGCGATAACCCTGCTCATCGCTTTCCTGATTCTTGGTCCCTGCTTCGCCTCGCTCGGCCTCGGTTGCTGCCACGGCCGCGCGCAGGTGCGTGTAGGCCTCACGCTGATTGGTGGTGTCGGGATCGTTCAATTGTTCACCGGCTTTGTCCATAAGGCGTGACACATCCCGATCCAAGTCGGCGTCCTCGGTGGCAGACATGGAAGAGCGTTTTGCCAGAACAGCTTCTACACTGGCAATCTCTTCCAGCAGGTCGATCTCGTCCTCTTCGGTGAGGACACTGTCACTGACTGCGGCTGTGATTTCCGCATCATCTTCGCTGTCGCTGAGGATATTGGGCTCTGCGTCCGCTTCCTGTTCGTCTTCGGCCGTTTCTTCAAGGTCCGCGAACAAGGCGTCCTGTGCGGCGATCTCTTCCTCGACCTGATCTTCTGCAGCGGCGTCCCCAACATCGCTTTCCAAGGCGTCGGCTTCGGACTCCATTACCGAGGCTTCAGACTCGGACTCCGTTACCGAGAATTCGGGTTCGCTTTCCATTACTAAGGTTTCAGGTTCGGTTTCCAAGACCGAGGTTTCGGATTCGTTTTCTATGACCAAGGTTGCGTGTTCTTCGGCATCTTGTGTGTCCAACTCGGGCTGAACTGGTTCTTGCAGTTCGTCCTGAATTTCCTCCTGCACATCGCCATGTGCTGAAACTGGCTCAGTGGTGTCGGGGGTTCTGTCCAGATCAGCGGGCTCCAACGAACCTGCCGCAAACGCCGCAGCGACCGCATCCGACGGACCGGCACTTTTGACAAGGGCCGACTCTTCGTCTTCGGTGTAGATGACCGAGTTCTCCTCGGAATGCGAAACAACGGCACGGATGCGCTGTAGCTTGGCGGCAATGCTGTCGGCGGCTGGAGCAGGGGTGTCATCGACTGCCTCGGCCTCAGAAGAGGTGGACTGAGACGGCGGTGGTGTGTCGACAACATTCAGACCCGGTGCGCTGGCGGCAGGTTGCGATGCGTCGGGTTTTTCGGAGGCACGGATCAAAAGGCCGGAATCGTTCTGACTGGCTTCGACCCTGCGGGATATGTCGCGCTGAGCGATCCGTGTCAGCATTTCGGCGTCGGGTTGCGGGGGTTCAGAACCAAAGTAACGATCATCCGCCGCGAGGTCGCGAAAGTACTCGGCAATCGCTTTCATCGTCTCAAAGGAATCATCAAACCCTTCCAAAGTGCACGAGAAGGTTCCATAAGAAACGGTTAAGACCTTGTTATTCTGTACCATCAGACGCACGTCCTTTACAAACTACGAGAGCCACTATAGCCGGCAGCGGGCACATTAATGGCTCGGAACTCTCTGCATGAACCTATCATTTTGTGGTCTCAATGTGTCCAAATCCGGGAAAAATGATCAATCTTACGAAAAATAAGCCGATTGTGCGGTGTGACGAGCCAATCGCGCTGATTGGTGGCGGTCAACTTGGACCTGATGACTTAAATCTGGCGCTGATTCGCGTCAACACTGTCGTGGCAGCCGATGGTGGCGCGGTGCCTGTCATGGATTCGGGCCGCATGCCGGATGCGGTTATCGGCGATTTTGATTCGCTCGACGGGGTCTATCGTGACCGTATTCCGGCAGACCGCCTGTTTCCTATCCGTGAGCAGGAGAGCACAGATTTTGACAAGACACTGCGCAATGTCCTAGCGCCGTTGGTTCTGGGCGTCGGGTTCCTTGGCGGTCGTTTGGATCATCAGCTTGCGGTACTGAGCTCTCTGGTCCGCCTTCCAGACCGTCCTTGTATTTTGCTAGGTGAACGTGAGGTCGTGTTTCATGCGCCGCCACGGATAGAGTTGAGCCTGACACCGGGTGACGTCGTTTCACTGTTTCCGTTTCAGACAGTGACTGGCCGCAGTCGGGGCCTGGAATGGCCCATTGACGAGTTGGTGCTGGAACCAACTGGCCGCGTTGGTACCTCAAACAGAGCGCTGGCAAAGGTAGAGCTGTCGGTCGATGCGCCCGGGCTTTTGATGATGGTGCCGCGCGACGCTCTGGACGAGGTTATGCGGGCGTTTCTGTCGGGGCGGACCGGGCAATGGCCCGCTCGCGCAGAATGACATACAGCCCGGCGGTCACGGTGATTCCAATACCTATAGCGGCGAGCCCGTCGGGCAGGTCGTGAAATATCAGCCAGCCGAACAGGGTGGCCACAGGGATTTCCAGATACTGCATCGGCGCCAGCGTGGCAGAGGGCGCGTAGCGCAATGACCAAGTCATCAGCAGATGTGCAAACGTACCCAGAAGACCAATTGCAACCAGTAGGAAATAGCTGTCGGGGTGTGGCGCAATCAGGGATATGGCCCATGTGTCGCTGAATGCCCCAACCAACAAGACCGGCAACATCAGCACAGTTGCAATGACACCTGATACGGCCTGTAAGGCAATCGGGTCGGTCTCTTTTGCGATCTGGCGCGTGACCAGCATGAAGAGGGCAAACACAAGCGCAACAACCAAAGGTAAAAGCGCTGCAAAACCCACCTCTGCAAAGCTGGGCTGGATAACAAGAAGCGTGCCAGAAAAGCCCACGACGCAGGCGATCAGACGGCGCAGCCCAACCTCTTCGCCCAGAACGTATTTGCCAAGGATCAGCATTATGAAAGGCATTACAAAGGCGATGGCGATTGCATCGGCCAGCGGCAGGAAAAGCAATGCACTGAACATGGCTGAAATGCCGATGATGTGCAGCACGGTACGAATGAAAGTGAGTCGTAATATTCGCCCGCGCATACGCCAATTACGCCCGGTTAGCGTGACAAGGGGGACCAATACCAGCGCCTGAATGGCAAAGCGGACGAAAACCAGCATGCCGATGGGAGTCGTCTCGCCCAAGAGCTTTGCCATCGCATCGCCGAGCGGTGCGAGGATACAGAAGCCAAGCATCAAGGTGATGCCAAAAACGGGACGATCCTGTGTCATGGTCGCGACGCTAAGCCTTTTGTCTGTCGGTGGAAAGTGGTCAGAGGCTCGCGAGCCCGGGCCGATTCCATAGAGCAGGGCGTCGCCTGACACCAATCAATTCACCTGTTGCGCAAATGCCGGATTCAAAACCAGTCACCCCTGCACGCGGCTCGAAACAGGATGAGAATGACTAACATGCGCGGGATATTCTTCACGAATGCTTTCAAGCGTCAGCAGTTCGGAACGTTCACCGCAAGTCCGCCCAGAGAAGTTTCTTTATACTTTTCATTCATATCTTGCCCGGTTTGCCGCATCGTTTCGATCGCTGCGTCCAACGGCACGAAGTGCTGACCATCGCCACGCAGCGCCAGCGAAGCGGCCGAAACAGCCTTGATGGCGCCCAGCCCGTTACGCTCAATGCATGGTACCTGAACCAACCCTGCAACCGGATCGCAGGTCATGCCTAGATGATGTTCAAGCGCGATCTCGGCGGCATTCTCAACCTGTTCCGGGGTGCCGCCCATCACGGCACAAAGCCCTGCGGCAGCCATGGACGATGCACTGCCAACCTCGGCCTGACATCCGGCTTCCGCGCCCGAGATTGAAGCATTGAATTTGACCAACCCACCAATAGCTGCCGCAGTCAGCAAAAAGTCTTCGATATGCGACTCCGACGCCCCCGGCACGTGGTCAAGATAATAGCGCAACACCGCCGGAAGCACGCCTGCCGCGCCGTTGGTAGGGGCGGTCACCACCTGGCCGCCGGCTGCGTTTTCCTCGTTCACCGCCATGGCATAAACGCTCATCCAGTCGTTGATCGTGTGCGGCGCGGTCAGGTTCATGCCACGTTCAGCTAGGAGCGCGTCATAGATTTTCTTGGCACGGCGACGGACTTTCAGACCTCCGGGCAGGATGCCATCGGTCGTCAGGCCACGCTCGATGCAATCATTCATGACCTGCCATAAACGGGCCGAGCCTTTTGCGAAACTCTGGGCGCAGCCACGCGAAATCTCGTTGTCGCGTTTCATTTCCGCGATGCTTTTTCCGCTGGATTTCGCCATTTCAAGCATTTCGGCCGCAGACTTGAATGGAAAAGGAACCGGCGCACCTTCGTCTGTTGCGGCGCCGTCGTTCAGCTCTTCTTCGGTCAAAACAAACCCGCCGCCGATCGAGTAATACACCTGGCGCAAAATGACGTCACCTTGCGCATCAGTGGCCATCAGGATCATTCCGTTGGCGTGACCGGGAAGGGTGTGTTCGTAGTCGAAAACGAGGTCATCTTTCGGGTTGAACTTCAGGATTGGCAAACCCTCGGGCGCCACTGAGTGCTCTTCGGCAATCTCGGCCAAGGCGGCCTCGGCTTTATCGTTGTCATAGGTTTCAGGAACAAAGCCTGCCAATCCAAGGATAGTTGCGCGGTCGGTTGCGTGGCCCACCCCGGTGAACGCAAGCGATCCATGCAGCGACCCGCGCAGCCCCGCAAACTCAAACGGTGACGCGCGCATTAGGTCCAGAAAGCGCGCGGCCGCCACCATCGGTCCCATTGTGTGGGACGAAGACGGGCCAATGCCCACTTTGAACATATCAAAAACTGAAAGAAACATGTCAGGTAGCCGAGCCTTCTACAGGGTTAGCGTAACTTGGAGACGTGAAGGGGGTAACTCCCAACCCTTCGGCTGCAACAGCAGTACGGGTTGCGGGGCGGGTTTCCAACTGCATCAGTATTCTTTGCAGGTAGGGTGTGTCGGCCAGTTGAAACCAACTGCGGTCGGATTTGGCCGGATAGAGCGCCATCCAGCGCATTTGACAGGCCAAATAATAGGTCAGGACCGAAGGTTGATCTGAGTGCAACCAATATGGCGCTGTCCTAGCCACGCCATCCAGAACGCGCAGATGTTCGCGCAGACGCGGGCGAATACCGGTGCGCAAGCTCTCTGCATGTTGGGCGTCGATGTATTTTTCTGCATAGAAAAGGATGCGAAGATCTGCGTGCAAAGTGTTGGATGCAAAGAACAACCATTTGAGAAATGCGGCACGGTCCGGGCTGTCTGGAGCGGGGGCGAGGCGCGCCTGCGTGTCTGCCAACCAAAGCAGTATGGCCGCTGTTTCAAAGATTGGTCCATGCGGCGTTTCCAAAACGGGGATCAAACCGTTCGGGTTCAACGAACGATAGGTCGCGCCGTTCTGTTCGTTCTGGCGGCGATCCACCAGTACGGTTTTATAAGGCAGCTCCAACTCTTCCAACGTCAGTCTGATCACGAGCGAAGCGTTGTCGGGGGCGTAGTGCAGGCGATAAGGCGTGTTCATAGCGACTACTTATAACGAGACGATCGGGGCGAAAGTCTTGATTGCGACGTTTCCCATCGGAAACGCGTATTTCTTCGCATGTTTGCGGCCAACGGGGGTGAATTGGCTCTCGCAGTTGGCGGGCGCATTCCCTATAAGTCCGGCAGTAACAGAGGGAAAGGCTGCTATGACCCGGGATCTGTCGCCCATAGACAAAGCCAAATACAACGCCGCACGACGCGCTGCCGATATGGTTCAGGACGGTATGCGGGTCGGCCTGGGCACGGGGTCAACCGCTGCCTGGATGGTGCGCCGCATCGGCGAGCGGGTGCAGAATGAAGGGCTGCGTATCAAAGGCGTTCCGACATCGACCCGCACAGCGCAACTGGCCCGCGAGGTCGGGATCGAGGTGGTCTCGCTGGATCAGGCTGGTTGGCTGGACCTGACAATCGATGGTGCGGATGAGTTTGATGGTGAGCTGAACCTGATCAAAGGCGGCGGCGGTGCGCATCTGCAGGAAAAGATCGTCGCCACGGCCAGCGATCAGATGATTGTCATCGCTGATGCCGGTAAAGAGGTTGAAACGCTGGGTGCGTTCCCCTTGCCGGTCGAGGTTATCCCCTTTGGCTGGCAAACCACCCGCACCCTGATCGAAGAGGCGCTGGACACGATGGATGTTCTTGGCACCTCGGCCAAGCTGCGCATGAATGGCGAAGCTCCGTTCGTGACGGATGAGGGCAACCACATTCTGGACCTGCATTTGCAGCGTATTGGAAATGCGCGTCAGTTGGCGCTTGTGCTCAATCAAGTGCCCGGATTGGTTGAGAACGGCTTGTTTATCGACATCTGTGACAAAGTTGTGATCGGCCACAGTGATGGTCGGGTCGAATTGCGCGACATTAACGCAGGTACCACGGAGATGGACAAGCTAGTCGACGGTGGGGAAAACCTTTTTTCGGATTTGGCGGACTAAGGAAAAGCCGCGGTGCCAAACACCGAAAATGCCAGAAGCATCGGCCAGCTATCCCGAACGTAGGGTGCGCGCAGTCCGTCGATACAGAATGAATTGCAACTCTTGAAGTCGACCATATCTAGGGTTGCTGAAATTTACCCCAATCAGAACAATGACGGGAAATACTATGAGTTTTGACTATGATCTGTTCGTTATCGGTGGCGGCTCGGGCGGAGTACGCGCTGCACGTGTGGCGGCTGGTGAAAACGGTGCCAAAGTGGCCTTGGCTGAAGAGGATCGTTACGGCGGCACATGCGTTATTCGGGGCTGCGTTCCGAAAAAGCTGATGGTTTTCGCCAGTGAATACGCAGGTATGGTCGAAGATGCGCAGGCTTATGGATGGGATATCAAGCCCGGCGCGTTCGATTGGGATGTGTTCCGCGGTAAGCTCTATGCTGAGTTGGATCGGCTTGAGGGTATTTATCGGAACATTCTGAAAAATAACGGCGTCGAAAGCTTCGATCAACGCGCCCATGTGGTGGATGCGCACACGGTCGAACTGGCAGACGGGACGCGCAAAACGGCGAAGCATGTTCTTCTTGCCACCGGCGGCCGACCTGTTGTTCCGCAGTTTCCGGGCTCGGACCTGGCGATTACTTCGAATGAGATTTTTCATCTGGATAAACTGCCTGAAAGCATCCTGATCGTGGGTGGCGGATACATCGCCAGTGAATTCGCCGGTATCATGAACGGAATGGGCGTAAAGACCACTCAGTTCTATCGCGGGGCGCAAATTCTGCGCGGCTTTGACGAAGAAGCGCGCGGTCTGATCTGCGAAGAGATGCGCCAGAACGGCATTGATGTACGTCTGGGTACTAACGTGCTTGAGATGACCAAAGAGGGCGACAAGATCCGGGTCAAAGCGACTGATGGCACTGAGGATCAGTTCGACGTGGTGATGTACGCCACCGGGCGCGCACCGAATGCGGACAACCTGGGCCTTGAGGGTGTCGGGGTTGAACGTGGCCGCAAAGGTGAAATCATCGTTGATGACTATAGCCAAACGGGCGTACCGTCGATTTACGCGATTGGTGATGTGACAGACCGCGTGAACCTTACCCCGGTTGCGATCCGCGAGGGTATGGCTTTTGTTGAGACCGTGTTCAAAGGAAACCCCACACCGGTGGATCATGACCTGATCCCGACAGCAATCTTCACTCAGCCGGAATTCGGTACAGTCGGGCTCAGCGAAGAAGAAGCCGCAGCGCAGGAACCGATCGAGGTTTATGCGACGTCTTTCAAACCGATGCAAACGGCCTTCGCCGGCGGAACCCAGCGCGTATTGATGAAGCTGATCGTCAGCAAGGCCAACCGCAAGGTTCTGGGATGCCATATTGTCGCTCCGGGTGCGGGCGAGATGATCCAATTGGCCGGAATCGCCGTAAAGATGGGCGCGACCAAGGAAGATTTTGATCGCACAGTCGCCGTCCACCCGGTGATGGCCGAAGAACTGGTGACATTGCGGCAACCTGTGCGCACTGCTTGATTTGCAAGCGCGCGCACACAAGTTAAAAGGTAATCCGTGATCACACGGTCCAACATAAGGGAATAGATACACATGGCGGGCAACAGCGGTGGCCCCTGGGGGGGCGGAGGCTCTTCGGGCGGCGGAGGAAATCGGGGAAACAACGGGGGTGGCCGTAAGCCCCCCGAAGGCGATGGCCCGCAAATCCCCGAAATTGACGAGTTGATGAAAAAAGGCCAAGAACAACTACGCGTCCTGATGGGCGGTCGCGGCGGTTCAGGCCGAGGCGGTGGCCAAGGTGCAGGTGGGGGTGGTCCTGTTTTCACCAAAGGCACCGTGCTTATTGGTGTTGTCGTTGCTGCAGTACTTTGGGGAGCGGCCAGTTTCTACACGGTCAAGCCTGAAGAACAGTCGGTTGAATTGTTCCTGGGTGAGTTCTCGGCCGTTGGTAATCCGGGTCTGAACTTTGCTCCGTGGCCTTTCGTGACCGCCGAAGTCATCCCCGTCACGCGCGAACAGAATGAAGACATGGGTGGCGCGCGCGGCAGCGATGACGGTCTCATGCTGACCGGCGACGAAAACGTCGTTGATATTGACTACCAGGTGGTCTGGAACATCAATGACCCTGCGAAGTTCCTGTTCAACCTGCGCGATCCGCGCCAGACGATCCGTGCGGTGTCAGAATCGGCGATGCGTGAGATTATCGCTCAAAGCGAACTTGCACCCATCCTGAACCGGGATCGCGGTATCATCGCGGACCGTTTGCAGGACCTGATCCAGCTTACGATGGACAGCTACGATTCGGGCGTGAACATTGTCCGTGTGAACTTTGACAAGGCCGACCCGCCGCAAGACGTGATCGCCGCATTCCGCGACGTTCAGGCTGCTGCGCAGGAACGCGACCGTCTGCAAAACGTTGCTGACGCCTACGCGAACCGCGTTCTGGCGGAGGCGCGCGGTGAAGCTGCACAGGTTCTGGAAGAAGCCGAAGCCTATCGTGCGCAGCAGATCAACAGCGCTCAGGGTGAGGCAAGTCGTTTCAGTGCCGTTCTTGAAGAATATTCAAAAGCACCGGACGTGACGCGCAAGCGCTTGTATATTGAGCGGATGGAGCAGGTTCTGGGTGACGTCGACAAGATTATCCTTGACGAAAAATCGACAGGTCAGGGGCAGGGCGTCGTGCCTTATCTGCCGCTAAACGAATTGCGCCGTAATCAGGTTCAGGAGAGCAACTGATGCGTAAGTCACCGATTATTCTTATCTTTATCGTGATCCTCGGGGTGCTTGGCCTGTCGTCGATCTTTATCGTGGACGAACGCGAACGCGCACTCGTTCTGCAGTTTGGTCGTGTGGTTGCGGTTAAGGACGAACCCGGTCTGGCGTTCAAAATCCCTGTGATTCAGGAAGTTGTTCGCTATGACGACCGTATCTTGTCGATTGACGTCCAACCGCTTGAGGTTACGCCTTTGGATGATCGCCGTCTTGTGGTCGACGCCTTTGCGCGTTACCGAATCTCGGATCTGGAGCAGTTCCGCCAAGCGGTTGGTGTCGGCGGTATTCCACAGGCCGAGGATCGACTGGATCTTATCCTGCGTGCCGAAACGCGCGAGGTTCTGGGTTCGGTGTCGTCTCGTGACATTCTCAGCTCTGACCGTGCAGCCCTGATGCTGCGCATCCGCAACAGCGCGATTGCCGAAGCGCAGGCGCTGGGTGTGAGTGTCATCGACGTGCGTCTGAAGGCGACCGACCTGCCACAGGCCAACCTTGAGGCCACATTCGAACGGATGAAGGCGGAACGGGAACGCGAGGCGACTGACGAACGGGCCCGAGGTAACGAAGCCGCACAGCGTGTCCGCGCCCAAGCAGACCGGACTGTGGTCGAGCTAGTCTCGGATGCGAGACGCGAGTCAGAGATCATTCGCGGTGAGGCTGACGCGGAACGCAACGCGATTTTTGCAGAAGCCTATGGCGCCGATCCAGAGTTCTTTGAATTCTACCGCTCTCTGTCTGCATATGAACGGGCGTTGGGCGGCGGCAACAGCTCGATGGTGCTCAGCCCGGATTCCGAGTTCTTCAATTACCTGAAATCACCGACCGGGCAGGCAAGCCAATAATGGGTATGGTTCTTCTGGCTCTCGGGCTGGTGTTGATTGTTGAGGGGCTGGCCTATGCGCTGGCCCCTTCGCTTATTGAACGTATGCTTGAGGTGCTGCGGTCCCTGCCCGAGCAGGCGCGGCGACTTGCTGGGCTTCTGTGTGTGGTCAGTGGTCTGGTGCTTTTGTGGGGCGCGTATCAAGTCGGGTTTTAGCCCGGTGATTTCAATTGCCGGTGAATTCCCCGCGATCCCGAGTTGCGGGCTTGGACAAACTGACTACATTGGTTGTTAAGAGAGGTCGCCGTTGGGCGATCTTACAAGAATTGTCGACAAGGAGTTCCCAAGTGCAGGCACAAGCACGCAGTATTTCCGTCCAGCGGGGCGAGGTTGTTGGTTTCATGCGGCTGATGTGGTTGGCCTTTGCAGGGCTGCTTTTTGTTCTGGCCCAATCCGCAGCCGTGCAGGCGCGCAGCGAAAGCCTTGCGCCCTTGGCTGAAAAGATCAGCCCGGCGGTTGTTAACATCACCACCACGACGTTGGTTGAGGGTCGGACCGGTCCGCAGGGGATCGTGCCCGAGGGCTCACCGTTCGAGGATTTCTTTCGGGAATTTCAGGACCGAAACGGTGAAGATGACAACCGTCCGCGCCGCAGCAATGCACTGGGTTCGGGCTTTGTGATCTCGGAAGACGGCTACATTGTCACGAATAACCACGTAATCGCAGAAGCTGATGAAATTTTGGTTGAGTTCTTCCCCGGCGACGGTCAGCCCAAGAAAGAACTGCCTGCAAAGGTGATCGGTACTGATGACAAAACCGATATCGCTTTGCTGAAAGTTGAAGCATCCGGCCCCCTGCAGTATGTGCAGTTCGGTGACAGCGACGTTGCGCGGGTTGGTGATTGGGTGATCGCCATGGGCAACCCGCTAGGACAGGGCTTCTCGGTCTCGGCGGGTATTGTGTCGGCACGTAATCGGGCGCTCAGCGGGTCTTACGATGACTATATTCAAACGGATGCGGCTATTAACCGGGGTAACTCGGGTGGACCGCTATTCAATATGAATGGTGAGGTTATTGGCGTAAACACCGCGATCCTTTCGCCAAATGGCGGCTCGATTGGGATCGGATTTTCGATGGCGTCCAACGTTGTCGTCAAGGTTGTCGATCAACTGCGCGAGTTCGGTGAAACCCGTCGTGGCTGGCTGGGTGTACGAATTCAGGATGTGACCGAAGACATGGCCGAGGCGATGGGGCTGGACAAGCCCGGCGGCGCGCTGATCAGCGATGTACCTAATGGCCCGGCGAAAGAGGCCGGCCTGTTGGCGGGTGACGTGATCCTCAGCTTTGATGGGGTAGAGGTTGAAGATACACGCGGGCTGGTGCGTCAGGTGGGTGAAACCACGGTTGGCAAATCCGTCCGCGTCGTGGTCCACCGTGATGGAGGCACTCAGACCGTTTTGGTCACCTTGGGACGTCGCGAAGACGCGGAGCGCGCGGATAGTTCCGAGGATGAAGTTCCAGACGCACCGGTCGAGGAAAATGCAGATATTCTGGGCCTCACAATCTCACCTCTGACAGATGCGCTGCGTACGGATCTTGGTTTGGATGCGGATGCCGAAGGTCTGGTTGTGACCGAGGTCGACGAAGCCTCCGAAGCTTTCTCCAAAGGGCTGCGCGCGGGTGATTTGATCACCGAGGCTGGGCAGCAAGCAGTCACGTCGATCCAAGATCTTGAGGCGCGGATGGAAGAAGCGCGTGAAGCAGGGCGCAAGTCGCTGTTGCTTTTGGTGCGTCGTGGCGGAGAACCCCGGTTCGTTGCGTTGAGCCTCGGCGAGTAAGCCAAGGCACAAGCGAGTTAAGAGGCCAGAGTGAACGCTCTGGCCTTTTTTATGTCGGGTTTGATAGAGCTGTATTCTTAAATTGAAATGAGCCACACGCCGAAAAGACGTGTGGCTCTGATACAGGGAGAGGTCAGTGGACAGATATCGGGGATGATTCTCTGACCTCCTACGGTAACAGGTACGAATGTAGACTCGGTGCCGCCTGTGGTCTGTGAAGCAGATCACTGGAATCAGATAAGATCGGAATCTGCCAGTTCGCGTAGGGCTTCGAAATCCTGTATCTTCAAGCCTCCGCGTGACGCTTGAACGACATTGTCGCGCTTCCAGGTGGATATTGTCTTGGACACGGCCTCTCTGGTGGCGCCAACGAATTCGGCCAATTCGCTTTGCGATAAGCTGATCCGGGTCGAGGGGTCATCCTGAAGCTTAGACAAGTGCAACAGCTTGCGAGCCAATCGGATCGGCATAGGCAGAAATACCTGCTCGTTAAGCTGCGATCCCATCCAGCGCATGCGCAGGCCGGCCAACCGGATCATGTCAACCGCCAGGTCTGGATGTTGCCGTATCTGGTTCATCACGTCGCCCTGCCTGACACGCAAAACGCGGGACGGTTCGGCCGCGACGATTGTCGCCGTGCGCGGGCCGCTGTCAAACAAGGCTATCTCCCCAAAAACCTCGCCGGGGCGCATCAGGGTCAGCGACAGTTTGCGGCCGCTCATGGCCAGAAAGGAGACCTCAAGCGTACCTTCGAGGATCGCGTACAGTGCGTCGCCTTCGTCGCCTTGCTCAAACAGCACATCGCCACGGTCCAGTGCGATTTCCGTTGCCTGTGCAGAAAGCATGGCCTTGAGCCTGTCTGACGCGTCGGACAGAAAGCCGCTGTCTGGGAAAGCCGTCATACGTACAGTGTTCTCCGGCTATGAGTGGTGGGTGGTGCCACAACTTTTCACAGCTTCTGCGTTTCGCCAAGGATTTTTATCCACTTTTCCGTGCAATCTGACCAGAGCAAGCAAGTAACCGTCGAGCGAGCCTTGGGAATCTGGTTCGCCTACTGGTGGTCGGGATCATCCATGTAGCTTTGCAGCAGGCTGAATTGCAGCATCAGGAAAACCATCAGCGCAATGGGAAAGCCAAAAGTTTCAATCTTGACCCAAAGGTCGGTCGACATGGTGCGCCAAACGAATTCGTTGGCGACGGCCAGAAATGCGAAACACCCACACAGGCGTCTGGTTAGAATCATCCAACCCTCGTGCCGCATGGGCAGCATCTCGTCCAGAATATAGGCAAGGTAGGATTTGCGCTGAAGAAGCCCGATGCCGAGCATGATGGCAAAGAAGCCGTAAACTAGCGTGGTTTTCATTTTGAAAAACCGTTCATCATTGAACCAGGCGGTCAGGCCGCCGAAGAAAATAACCATGATTGCGGTGAAAACCTGTATCCGGCTCAGCTTGCCCGTGAGATACCAAAGAACGCCCATAGCGGCCAGCATCAGTGGCACAAATAGAAGGGTAGCGACGATGAAACCGGAATACTCGGTGCCGCCAATCAGGAAGCTGTCATCGCGTAGTCGCAGGTAGATGAAGAAGAACGCGATCGGAGGGCCAAGCTCCAGCACCTGTTTCATAAACGGGTTGATCTCTTTTTTGGTTGTCATTGGTTTTTCCTGCTGCTTACCCGCATATCTCAACTATTACGGCGCCTGATGCAATCAATGCCATCAGCGCAATGCGCCTTGGCCCCACGGTTTCTTTCAGCACCAGCCATCCAATCAGTGCGGCAAACACTGTCGAGGTTTCTCGCAAAACCGCTGCCTCGCCAACCTTATCAAGCCTGGTGGCCATCATGATGGCTCCGAATGACATGGGGGCGATAAGGCCGCCTACAAGTCCGCGCAGCATCAAAGGGCCGACAGAAGGGCGGTTAATCATCACGCGCCATCTGAGGAAGGCATAGACCGGTAGAGCCGCGCCGTCGATCATGAAGAACCACGCCAGAAATGTGAACGGATCGGCAGTGGCGCGGATTCCGTAAGCATCGTAGGTGGTGTAGAGGGCGACAAACAAACCTGTCGCGATGGCCAAAACCAAAGCAATGCCAAGAGTTTCGCGGTTGGTTTCCAAAAAACGGAAGTTATATGCGGCCAGCCCGAAAATGCCAGCCAGCAGGACAGCCACGCCAAACCATTGTACGCCGGTAAAGGTTTCTTCGAACAGCAGATACGCTCCGATGACGGTAAACAGTGGTCCGGTGCCACGGACGACCGGATAAACGACCGTGTAAGAGCCCTTGGTATAGGCCATCGCCTGAAGGGTTTTGTAGGCGATATGGATCAGCCAGACGACGGCGAAGATCGGCCACATGAAGGGCTCCGGCCAAGGCACGACAAGCAGGGCGAAGGGGGCTGCCATAAGGCAGTAGCTTGCGTCAATGACCCCGCGCGACAGCCAAGGATCATGGCGGCCCTTTTGCAATGCACCAAAAATTGCGTGCAGGAAGGCGGCCATCAGGGCAAGCCCCAAGGCGAGTTGATGGCCTGCTTCCGTGCCTTCGAGAGAGATCAGCCAGTCGCTCAAGTGTCGGGTCTTTTCGCTGGGTAGAGAGGCTGGGGGCTGTCTGCCCCCAGACCCCCGAGGATATTTTTCAGCCAGATGAAGGGGGGATCAGTTTTGGCCCAGTCCGGTGAGGGCGGCGGCGAATTCTTCGGGGTCGAAGGGGGCGAGGTCGTCAATCTGCTCTCCGACTCCGATTGCGTGGATGGGCAAACCGAATTTGTCAGCTAGTGCGACCAGAACGCCGCCTTTGGCCGTGCCGTCCAGCTTGGTCATCACTAGGCCCGAAACGTCGGCCAGCTTGCGGAAGGTTTCCACCTGGCTCAGGGCGTTTTGGCCTGTGGTGGCGTCGAGCACCAGCAGGGTGTTGTGTGGCGCGGTTTCGTCTTTCTTGCGGATGACGCGGACGATCTTGGCAAGTTCTTCCATCAGGTCAGCGCGGTTTTGAAGACGGCCCGCAGTGTCGATCATCAGCAGGTCGGCGCCGTCTTCTTGCGCTTTGGTAAGTGCATCAAAGGCCAGGCTGGCCGGGTCTGATCCCTCGGGCGCAGTCAATACGGGAACACCGGCGCGTTCACCCCAAACTTGTAGCTGCTCGACCGCCGCAGCGCGAAAGGTATCTCCGGCGGCGATCACAACCTTTTTGCCAGCCGCCTTGAACTGGCTGGCAAGCTTGCCGATCGTGGTGGTTTTGCCCGATCCGTTTACCCCCACGACCAGCACCACCTGTGGACGCTTTGCGTAGATGGGGAGGGGCTTTGCCACCGGCTCCATAACGCGGGCGACTTCTTGCGCCAAAAACTGCTTGATTTCCTGCGTTGAAAGCTTGCGACCATAGCGCCCCTCAGCCATGTTGGCGGTGACACGAAGGGCAGTATCTACGCCCATATCCGATGCGATAAGTAACTCTTCGAGTTGTTCCAGCATGTCATCGTCAAGGGTGCGACGCACGGCAGTTTTGGCTTCACTGCGGCCAAACAATCGGCCCAGCACCCCTTTGGAGGGTGCCGTTTCGGGTGGTGGAGGCGCAGGCGTCGGATCAACCGGTGCAGGGTCGGGGACCTCAACCGGCTCTGGAAATGGCGCGGGCTCCGGACCTTCGGGTACTGGTTGGGGAACCTCCGGTACAGGGTCCGGCTGCGGCTCAGGCTCGGGGATGATCGGATCTGGCGCGGTTGTTTCCTCGCCACCATCCTGGACGATGGCTTCAAGCCCCTGTTCGAGGCGGGACGAGGAGTTAAAGAGCTTATCCTTGAGCTTTGAGAAAAACGCCATTTTTGGTCTCCGCAGGTGTTCCCCTCACCTAATGCGGATTTGCGGCAGTTGCAAAGGGTCAGAGGAACGCGATCAGCAAACCGGACTGCGCCCCCCAATACAGCAGCCAGATCATATAGGGCGTGATCCTGCGGGCGCGATGGTCGGTTGGCAGCAGGAATTTCTCAGTCGCCAGGATAAGGTCGGACGCGATGAATGCAGATGCAGCGGGCAAGGCCCAACGCAAAGCCCCGCTTTCGGGCAAGGCCAGAACGGTTATGCCCATCCCCAGAATGATCGGGATGTAGATTAGAACGGGCGCTTTGAGGTCTCCGGCGCGCGGGATGAGCAGTGTGGCAGTAACGATACCAAGGATGATCAGCGACCAGAAATATGCGGGCTTGTTGAAAATCAAAGACGAATCGCTAGCCGGGTGGGTCAGAAACAGGGCAATATATGCCAAGTGACCCCCGGCAAAAGCGCCTATGCCCGCCATGAAACTGTTGTCCGTTTCCCGAGACAACAACGCGTCACCAGTGGCGCATAGAAGCAATGCAAGCGCCAACAGTAACGGAGCGGCATCCAGCAGCGCAATCACAGCCAGCAAAGCAACTGAGGCGGTCTTTAACACGGATCTCAATAAGCTGGCCGGGCGAGGTGACAATGGCAGGTAGGCCGAGGCGCAGGCAGCTGCGAGCCAGAATAGGACAGTTGTCATGTATACCTCCTGTTTTTCAACAGCTTGCGACGCGCAGTTGATTCCCCTCAACCTGTGACGTCGAGGCAAGTGGCTTTGCGGAATTGGTTATTGGCACTGGGCAAATGCTTCTGACACAATGCGTCTATGCTCAGAGCTCTTGCGATTCTTTTCCTTTTGCCAGCCTATACCGCGTCAGCCCAATCCGCGTTGTCGGGTGCGGAATTCGATGACTACACGCAAGGCAAGACTTTATTCTACGGCTTCGACGGGCAGGTCTACGGGGTCGAGCGCTATTTGCCCAATCGTCGCGTGATCTGGTCGTTTCTGGACGGCGATTGCAAAGAAGGTGTCTGGTACGAGCAGGGCGACCAAATCTGTTTCATCTACGAAGACCGGCTTGACCCCCAATGCTGGGTGTTCAGGCAGTCAGGAACTGGCCTGGTCGCGCAGTTTGAGGGCGACCCGGAGGACACGGAACTCTACGAGGCCGAAGATATCGACCAGGAGATGATCTGCTACGGGCCTGATGTCGGGGTTTGAGGCGTCGTCAGAACAGCGAACCCTGATCCGGTGCATCCTTTTTGGACGGTTTCTTTTGAGATGGTCGGGGCGCTGCCGGTTGATCAGTGTTCAACACGCCGTCGGTAAACTCAATCTGAAGCGCGCTGTGTTTCACGGCCTCAGCTTTCGTCGTGACGACCTGATCGTCGGCCCGTACCACCGCATATCCCCGTTGCAACGTCGCCTTGTAACTAAGCGTTTCGCGCAGACGGTCGGTTGCGTCCAACTGTTGCCGCATCCGATCCAGCCGTGTTGCCTGCGCGGTGCCCAAACGCTCACCCAGACGCGAGAGGGCTTGACGCTGCAGTTTGATTTCACGCTGAATAGGACGCAAAGACAGGCGTGAGGACAGGTTGCGCACGGCCTCCTGACGGCTTGTCACAAGATTACGCAGGGTTGACGGGCGCAGATGGGCAGAGAGTTTCACCACTTGAAGGTGACGGTTCTGGATCCCGCGCTCTAACGCAGGCGTCAGGCGATCTGCAATTAAATCAAGCCGTTGCCGAGGGGTGTTCAACAGGCTGTCTGGGCGTGGTAATGCACGGGACAGATCGCGCAGACGCTGTGACCGCCGTTGAACCGCATCCGTTGCGGCTCGGGATAGGCGTGCGCCTTGTTCACCGGTCCAGGCCAGCAATTCCATCCGCACAGGTACGGCTAGTTCGGCAGCGGCTGTCGGGGTGGGCGCGCGGCGGTCCGAGACATAATCGATCAAGGTCGTGTCGGTCTCATGCCCCACGGCCGAGATCAGTGGGATGTCCGAAGCCGCTGCAGCGCGTGCAACGATTTCTTCGTTGAACCCCCACAAATCCTCGATCGATCCACCGCCGCGGGCGACGATGATCAGATCAGGGCGTGGAAGCGCTCCGCCGGGTGTCAGTTGGTTGAAGCCGTTAATTGCATTGGCGACTTCGGGCGCGCAGTTCGATCCCTGCACAGCCACTGGCCAGATCAGCACCTTGCGCGGAAATCGGTCGCGCAACCGGTGCAGAATGTCCCGGATCACCGCCCCTGACGGAGAGGTCACGACGCCAATGATTTGCGGCAGATAGGGTAAGGGCTTTTTGCGCTCAGGCGCGAACAGCCCCTCAGATTCAAGCTGCTTTTTGCGCTTTTCCAGCAGTGCCATCAGCGCGCCTTGCCCGGCAACGGCGACCTCATCGACGTTCAGGTTGTATTTGGACTGTGCTCCAAAGGCGGTCAGCCGTCCGGTGACCACAACTTCAAGCCCTTCTTCCGGTACGACGGACAAGCCCGAAATCTGACCCTTCCACGTTGTGCAGGCCAGCACATTCCGATCATCCTTGATGTCATAATACAGATGACCCGACCGCGCCTTGAACACGCGACCAACTTCACCCCGGACGCGGATTCGCCCGAATGCACCTTCGAGCGTCCGTTTCACCTCGCCCGAGATATCGGAAACTGTGTATTCAGGGGTGTTTTGGCCGGGAATGGGGTCGTCTAGCAGGTCGGACATTTCAGCGCCTTGTGTCAAATGTCCGGCCAGCTTAGAACGCCCGAAAGGCGAGGCCAAGCAGATCGGAGTGCATTCATGAATATCCTTATTCTCGGCAGTGGTGGGCGAGAACACAGTCTGGCCTGGGCGGTGATGCAGAACCCCAAATGTGACCGCTTGATCGTTGCGCCGGGCAATGCCGGTATTGCGCAGATCGCGGATTGTGCGGCGTTGGATATCGAGAATGGCGGCGCGGTTGTCAGCTTTGCCGAAGAAAACGCGATTGATTTCGTGATTGTCGGCCCCGAGGCGCCTCTGGCCGCGGGCGTTGCCGATCGCCTGCGTGAAGCGGGTGTGCTGGTGTTTGGCCCATCGGCTGCAGCGGCACAGTTGGAAGCCTCTAAAAGCTTTACCAAGGAAATCTGTGACGCGTCGGGTGCGCCAACCGCAGCTTATGCGCGCTTCACCGAAGCCGAACCTGCGAAAGCCTATATCCGAAAGCAGGGTGCGCCGATTGTGGTAAAGGCCGATGGCCTGGCCGCTGGCAAGGGTGTGATCGTGGCGATGGACGAAGCAACCGCTCTGGAAGCCATCGACGATATGTTTGGCGGCGCTTTTGGCGGCGCAGGGGCTGAAGTCGTCATTGAGGAATTCATGGAGGGTGAAGAGGCGTCGCTTTTTGTGTTGTGCGACGGCGAGGACATCCTGTCCGTTGGCACCGCACAGGATCATAAACGCGTGGGCGAGGGCGATACGGGTTTGAACACCGGTGGTATGGGCGCTTACTCTCCGGCTCCCGTGCTGAGTGCTGAGATCGAAGAACGCGCGATGGAGGAGATTATTAAGCCCACCGTTGCAGAAATGAAGCGTCGCGGCACGCCGTTTCAGGGTGTTCTATATGCCGGTTTGATGATCAAGGACGGCCAGCCGCGCCTGGTCGAATACAACGTGCGCTTTGGCGATCCTGAGTGCCAGGTTTTGATGATGCGTCTTGGCGCGCAGGTGATGGACTTGATGCACGCTGCGGCTGAAGGTCGGTTGAGCGAAGCGCGGGTGAACTGGGCGGACGATCACGCGCTTACCGTGGTCATGGCGGCGAATGGGTATCCCGGATCGTATCAGAAGGGCAGCGTGATCAAGGGGTTGGACGGTCTGGTTGAAGATAGCGGGAACATGGTGTTTCACGCCGGAACCAAAACCTCGGACGGACAGGTCGTGGCGTCGGGTGGTCGTGTATTGAACGTCACCGCGCGCGGCAACACTTTGCAGGAGGCGCGGGATCGGGCCTATGCAGCCGTGGACGGGATTGATTGGCCCGATGGGTTCTTTCGGCGCGATATTGGTTGGCGGGCTTTGTGAGCCGAAAGGCTCCCGCGCCCTGACGCTGCATCAAAGATGCATCGCCAAAGGCCTTGGGCCAGGCAGCCCGCTGATGCGGGCTGCGGGCGCCATCAACCTGAGCAGTTCAGGGTTTGTTTCATTGATTGAGGGTTAAACGAGGCCAGAACCTCTGTTGTCCAACCCTGAAGATAGCTGACGCTGACGATCTGCTGCCAATCGGCGCTGACGACAATCAGTTCGGGGCCACGACCGCAATCCCGGATGCCACCGGTGATGAAGTCTCGGCCGATACGGTGATTGGTAAGGCCGGGCAGGGTGGCAATTTCCGTTAACCCTCCATTCCGAAAACGCCAGATGCGCAGCATCTTGGCTAGATGAGGACGGTCGATGTAAGCGATCTCGACATGTCCGTCGCCGTCCAGATCGGCGGCTCCGATTGGGGCGAGCCAGCGAAACCGGGTGCCGATATGGGGCGTCGCAGCGATTTTGTCGCCAGTGCTGTCATAGATTGCGAGTTGCGCGCCTGTACTGTCCTGAGACTCGACGACGATGACCTCTGAGGATCCATCTAAGTCCATATCCACCAGTCGCGGCTGAAGGTCTTCAAAGACCCTGTCGGGTGGCAATTGAATACGTCGCGTTTTGCCCTGAACCGTCAGCTCCAGCGCGCCATATTCGATGGTGTCGCCCAATACGCCATGAGCATAACGTGTGGTGGGGTCTGTAAAACGGGCATGTGTAATGCCATCAGCAACGGCAGGTGCCATTCCCGCCAACCAAGCGCACATCGCTAGCAGGGCGCCGCGGACCTGCGCCCGCCATAAGCGGGTCTGCAGACGCGGCGCTTTTGAGTCCATCAGATCTGTTTTTCGGGCATCTGGACGACCAGACCATCCAGCGCATCAGTAACCTTGATCTGGCAGGTCAGGCGCGAGCGGGCCGGGTCGGGTTCATAGGCAAAGTCCAACATATCCTCTTCCATGTCATCCTTGGCTGGGATTTTCTCGACCCAGTCGGGATGGATATAGACATGGCAGGTCGAGCAGGCGCAGGCGCCGCCGCAATCGGCCTCAATGCCGGGAATGTTGTTGTCGCGGGCTCCTTCCATGACGGTCAGTCCGTTGGCGACTTCGACTGTGTGTTCGGTACCGCCATGCTCGACATAGGTGATCTTTGCCATTGCGTGCGTCTTCCTTTTTCGTTTGTCGATTTCTTCCTTAGTCAAGGCAAATAGGTCTTTCCAGCCTCAATTGCGACTCATCGCGCCGTGTCTGGACTTTCCTGCTGTTTGTTCTATTTTTGTTCTCATGCTTGTTGTCACTCATCGTCCTGCGGCATCGCACCGGGACTGGCCGTGCCCACCCGCCTGTTTGCCCTCGGATCGGCTGGACGACCCGCCCGAGGGCGCGCGCGTTGCCGTGGCCGGGCTGGTGATCCTGAGGCAGAGGCCGGGGACGGCCAAAGGGGTGATCTTCCTTACGCTTGAGGATGAGACCGGCATCGTGAATGTGGTGGTTTGGCGCAAGATCTATGAACGCTTCCGTCGTGCAGTGATCTCGGGGCGATTGTTGCGGGTCACCGGGCAGATGCAGCGGGCGCATTCGGTGACCCATGTGATCGCGGAAGAGATCGAGGATATCTCGGGGATGCTGGATGTGCTGGTACAGGAAGAGGGCACGCGGGCCTCTACGGACAATAACAATACATAATCAAATAGAAGCATAATAAAATTAAACAAAACAGTTACTTAAGCTGAAAAAAGAGTGCTGTATAGTGTTAACAGCTCACCTGGTGAGAGCTTCTGTTGCAACTGCGTCTGAGGTCGAAATGGCTACTTATTCCTACATCGGATACGCACCTGATATTATTCAGGGTGTGGGGGGGTTCGAACAAGAGATCATGTTGGATGAGGACTTTGACCCAGTACAGGACCGACGCGTCTTCAATGTTGTGGATCAAGCAGGACCGGTGCCGATTGCGAATGGAGATCCGGACACTGGCACGATCTTCGACGGTAACCGCATTAATCCCGTAGAAGGTGATGACGCAACCCAACAAGGGACAGTGACCGATATTGCCGGGAACAACATTCCAGGGCTGACCCCGGGCGGCAATATCTTCCTTCAAACAAATTTCCAGATTATGAATCCGGAAGGCGGCATAATTAATTTCTACAGTGTAGAAGTTGACGGCGTACTTGCCGGTTACGTCACGTCTGAACCTTTGGTTCCGGGGGTCGTTTATACGTACGTTTTCACAGACGTCACTCCCAGTAATGCGCCGGACACCACGGACCCAACTGCGCTTGTTGATGTTCCGTGCTTTGTTCAGGGCACATTGATCCAAACACCCAAAGGTGAAACCGCTGTCGAACATCTAGAGGTTGGTGATCTGGTCGTAACGGCAGATGGGCAGGCAAAAGAAATCCGTTGGATTGGATTCCGCGTCGTTGACGTTTCACGCGCGGATGCACTCCATCTGAGGCCGATACGGATTGCAAAAGGAGCATTGGCTGAAGGTGTGCCTAGCAGCGATCTTTTCGTTTCGCCTAATCACCGTATCCTGATGCCATCTGCAGATTTGCAGTTGCTGTTCGAAGAGGCTGAGGTGCTGGTGCCGGCAAAATTCCTGTTGGGCCTTAACGGCGTCGACGTTGTGGCCGACGCACAGCGGGTGTCTTACTATCACTTCATCTTTGATGAGCACGAGATCGTGATATCCAACGGAGCTCAAACAGAAAGCCTGTTTCCGGGTGATATCGCCCTAAGCGGAATGGGACACGAGGGCCGCGTAGAGCTGTTGGAACTCTTTCCTGATCTATCTGATGTGTCACGTCCGGAATACGGCCCAACAGCGGCCAAGGTTTTGTGCAAACACGAGGCCAAGCTGTTGGTATCGCGCTACGTCCAGTAGGTATTGGGTGAGTCAGCGTTTGAACAAATTGTCCTGAGCTTGCTTGCTACTATGGTCGCCGCGCAACTCTGCGTGCAGCGCGCGCCCGGCTTGTACCCCGGGGCGGGCACTGACCGTTTCTAACCATCGGGCAAAGTTGGGTTTATCCTCAAGAGTTTGCTGCTGGCCTTCCCACAAGCTCGCCCATCCCCAGATCGACATATCGGCGATAGAATAGAAATCGCCAGCGACATACTCATTCTCGGCCAATCGCCGGTCAAGTACGCCATAAAGGCGGCCGACCTCGGTGCGGTACCGGTCCTTGGCGTATGGCAGATCTTGCGGAGGGTCCATGTTTGGGGCGTATTTCAGGAAATGATGCGCTTGGCCAGCCATCGGCCCGAGGCCGCCCATCTGCCACATCAACCATTCTTCAACGGCAATGCGCTCCCGCTCGGTCTGGCCATAAAAACGTCCGGTTTTGCGGGCCAGATACATCAGGATAGCACCGCTTTCAAAGACCGAGATCGGAGCACCGTCCGGGCCGTCAGGGTCTACGATGGCGGGCATGCGGTTGTTAGGGGCGATCTTCAGAAATTCGGGATCGAACTGATCTCCCTTGCCTATATTGATCAGGTGGGTGGTATAGGGCAGCTTCATCTCTTCCAAAGCGACGGATGCTTTCCAGCCGTTCGGCGTGGGCCAGAAGTACAGGTCGATCATGATATCTCCTTGGGGTTGGAGGGGGATCATGAAGCTTTCTGTGCAAACGGCAAGATGTCTTTTCTGCGGGTCAGGGCAAAATGCTGTGACCAGCAACGGTTGTGGATTGCGGTCAATTCTCTAGGCAACTTGGGCTGGTTCAACCGATCTTGATTGCACACCCGCAGCACTCCGGGGTGGGTGTAGCTGAACCAATGACAATCGGGACGCTTCGGTGCCGTTCTGGAGTAGGTCATTCGCGACAGGTGGTTGAGCGTTCGGCTGTCATAACGCTATGACGCTTTGGTGAAAGGTAGGTTACAGAACCGTGACGTTGCCCCTGTCAGGGTTGACGCATTCGCGCATGCGGCGTAATTGCAACATCACTACGTGGCGATTTGTTACCGGATTGCGGGCCACGCTAAACAAAACCGCTAAAAGGTCAGGATGAAAGGCCCCTTTCGCTTGACCGCGTCTGGGGTTTTTTTGATGCCCGTGCCAGACACGGGCCGAGAGGAAAGATATGAGCGAGAGCTGGAATAAACGCACCCAAGCCGTCCATGGTGGCATCCGCCGCAGCCAGTACAACGAGGTCAGTGAGGCGATTTTCCTAACCCAAGGGTTCGTCTATGAAAATGCAGAGCAGGCTGAGGCTCGGTTTCTGGAATGTGGCCCGGATGAGTTCATTTATGCCCGCTACGGCAACCCCACAGTGTCGATGTTCGAACAGCGCATTGCCACGTTGGAGGGTGCCGAGGACGCCTTTGCAACCGCGTCTGGCATGGCGGCGGTCAACGGTGCGCTGACTTCGATGCTGAAGGCCGGTGACCATATTGTTTCCGCTAAAGCGCTGTTTGGGTCGTGCCTTTACATCGTTGAGAATATTCTGACCCGTTTCGGCGTGGATGTGAGTTTTGTCGATGGTACCGACCTTGCGCAGTGGAAGGCAGCGATCCGTCCGGATACCAAGGCGGTTTTCTTTGAATCAATGTCGAACCCGACGCTTGAAGTGATTGACATCGCTGCGGTTGCGAAACTGGCCCATGAGGTCGGGGCAGTGGTGATCGTGGACAATGTTTTCTCCACTCCGGTCTTTTCTCGCGCGATTGAGCAGGGGGCCGATGTGGTTGTGTACTCAGCGACCAAACATATTGACGGGCAGGGGCGGGCGCTGGGTGGTGTCATTTTAGGCACCCAGGACTTTATCCGTGGCACAGTCGAGCCATACCTTAAGCACACTGGCGGGGCGCTCAGCCCGTTCAACGCCTGGATCATGTTGAAGGGGTTGGAGACAATGGCCCTACGGGTCAATGCACAGGTCGATACCGCTCAGATCGTGGCCGAGGCACTTGAAGGGCATGCCGCGCTAGACCGGACGCTGTATCCGGGGCTGCAATCCCATTCCCAGAATGCGCTGGTGCAGACTCAACTGGGCGGTAGGGGCGGCACGGTTCTGTCCCTGGATATCAAGGGCGGGAAAAAGGCGGCGTTTGCCTTTCTGAACGCGCTGAGAATTCCGATTATTTCCAACAACCTCGGTGACTCCAAGTCGATAGCGACCCATCCCGCCACAACCACCCATCAGCGCCTGAGTGACGACCAGAAAGCTGAACTGGGTATCACGCCCGGCCTGATCCGCCTGTCTGTCGGTTTGGAGGACGCAGGCGATCTGCTGTCCGATATCAAGCAGGCACTGGACGCGTCGCAAAAGTGATATGTGCTGCCCTGAAGCGGTTGAACCGCTTTGGGGCGCCCTGATCAGGTTCGGCCATAAAACCCCATCCGTTCCTTATCGGAAAAGCTTGCGCGGGCGTTTTAATAGAAGAAGAACACAGCAATCACGCGCGGGATAACTCCGAGCACCGGCGTCACATGTTGCGCAGTGTTCTTGCCCTTGAAGACGTTCAATGTTCCGGGGTTCAGCGCTTTTAAGGCGTTGGCCTGTGGCAAACCCATTTGTGACGCGCCCGCAAACCGTGACTCCGGCGACGATAGTCTGAATTCTACGGGCGATCTATCGGGTGTCGCAGCTTGAATAAATGCGGAACGTCAGGTCGCAGGTGTTTGGAGTGTGACGGTTTTATGCTGGGTTTTTTAAATCCGGACTGATATCCCGCACGTATCGGGCTAAACTAGTAATTGAACCCTCGACATCTATTTTAGTGATCGACCAACCAGGGAACCCCGTCTAATGAACGTTCATCCCCGCAACATTGATGACGCACCTGACACTGATGAGGCCGCTGCAGCGCTGAAAACGCTCCGTAGATGGGCTAAGACCGCGACCGAGGCCGAGATCAGCCAGCTTGATCCAGCTATCGCTCGCCTTATACCGGGGTTGGTGCCTGTGAACTATCCGACCCTGTCGCGCGACTATCCCGAGGGTTTTCAGGTCGACAGTGCCTATCGTGCGTCGTTGCCGGACCTGCAAAATGGACCGTCCAGCCTGATCCGCGGGGCCAAACAGCAGATTCAGCATGTCGGTATATCCAACTTTCGCCTGCCGATCCGGTTTCACCGCAAACATGGCCAGGATTTGACGCTTGAGACATCCGTGACTGGTACGGTCAGCCTCGATGCCGAAAAGAAGGGCATCAACATGTCCCGGATCATGCGCTCGTTCTACAAGCACGCCGAGCGGACATTCAGTTTTGAGGTCATGGAAGCCGCCCTGGATGACTATCTAACCGACCTAGACAGCTTTGATGCGCGTTTGCAGATGCGGTTCTCTTACCCTGATCGGGTGAAAAGCCTGCGGTCTGGGTTGGAAGGATACCAGTATTACGACATCGCCTTGGAACTGGTTGAACAGAATGGTGTACGCCAAAAGATCATGCATCTGGACTACGTCTATTCATCGACCTGTCCGTGTTCTCTGGAATTGAGCGAGCATGCCCGCGCGACGCGAGGACAGCTCGCGACACCGCATTCGCAACGTTCGGTCGCGCGGATTTCGGTCGTTCTGGATTGCGATGCAGACTGCCTTTGGTTCGAAGACCTGATTGCGCTCTGCCGCCGTGCGGTTCCGACTGAAACTCAGGTCATGGTCAAGCGCGAAGACGAACAAGCCTTTGCCGAGTTGAACGCCGCCAACCCAATCTTTGTCGAAGACGCAGCCCGCCTTTTCTGTGCTGAGCTTCTGGCGGACCACCATGTTGGCGATTTCCGCGTTGTGGCCAGCCATCAGGAAAGCCTTCACAGTCATGACGCGGTATCGGTTCTGACCGAAGGTCCAACCTTTGTCTCAGCCAGCCTCGATCCGCGCCTGTTCTCGACCTTGTTCCATGTCGGGTGATGACTACTGAGGCTCAAAAACCTCAATACATCTGAATTGGCGAATTTTTGCCGCAGCGCAGCAATATTTCTGCACGCGCAGTGCATTTCGCGATAAACTGGTGCGGAATGCTGCCGTGGCGTGCGTGATCACGCCCCACTGAAAGGAAGCCGAGACGTGCGACGCCCCGGAACCTCAGGCCTCTGCACTCCGTCCGAGGGATCGGGACGGATAACGGTTCTTCTTTCCTTTGATGGCTGCATTTCTTTCACAGGAGAAATGAATAATGAACCCGATCACCCAACCGCTTGAGTTTCAAGCGGCGGCCATTCGTATGGCAGGTTATGCGATTAGCAACCAACTGAAGATCATTCAGATTTTCACGAACTCGGCGATGGAGTTGCCATTCGTTCCGATGCAAGTTCTGAACGCGTCTTCGTCGACACCTGCGCAGGTGGTACCCAAGACGAAAGTAAAGCCAAAGGCGGCCGCAGCCAAGCCTGCCGCTAAGTCCAGAAAGGCGGCAACGGCGAAGCCCAGGCCAAGTGTTCGTACTGCACCGCCAAAGGCCGAATCATCAGCGCCTACAAAAAATGCCGAGCCGAAGCCGGCGACCCGCACGCGGCGCACTGCAACGACCAAAGCCTCAGCCGGCCCTAAAACACAACAAAGCAAACCGGTCGCTAAAGCCGCAACTCCCAAGGTAGCGACGCGGCAAGCCCAGCCCAAGGCTGCACCGAAGACTCAGGCTGCTAAACCCGCTGTTGCGAAGCCTGCTGCAAAACCGGCTGCCAAGCCCGCAACGCCGAAGGCAGCAACGCAAACCGCAAAGCCCAAATCCGCCCCGAAAGCGCAAGCAGCCAAGCCTGCCGCGCCGAAGCCTGTCGCCAAGGCGGTGACGCCGAAGGCCGCACCGAAGCCCGTTGAGGCAAGGCCCGCCCAGAAAGCGGAAACGAAACCAGTCGAGTCGGTAATCGAAACAAAGGCTGAAACGTCCAAAATCAGCGAAAAACCTGTGGTCACCAAGCCTAAGGCGACCAATATCGAGGTGTCCAAGTCTGCTGTGGCACCGTCCGAGAGTAGAGCAGCCGTTAACGCCACAACCTCGAAAACGGCGGCTTTAGCGGTGGCAGAAGCCAAACCCTCGGAACCTGTGCGCAAGACTCGTGCACCCTCGATGCCGCCCGCTATGCCCACACCTGTCAGCAAAACTGACAGCTAAACGGGACATCCGCTTGACTCGGTCGTGCAGGCGCGCCAACGCTGCGCCTCATGACGGATATGCGCCCGGTTGGATATGTAATTGGCCTGTTGGTCGCCATACTTGGGGCGACCATGATGCTGCCCATGCTTGCAGACCTGATCGAAGGGCGCGGCGAATGGCATGTGTTTTTTGAAAGTGGGGTCATCACCATTCTGGCCGGGGTGGTGCTGTCTATCAGTTGTTCGAACGGGGTAGGTGAAGGTCTGACGATCCGTCAGACCTTTTTGCTGACCACTGGTGTCTGGGTTGCGCTTCCGTTTTTTGGCGCCATTCCATTTCTGTTCGGTGAAACCGAGCTGCGCTTTGTCGACGCGTATTTCGAGGCGATGTCAGGGCTGACCACCACCGGCTCAACCGTCATTTCCAGCCTCGATGATCTGCCGCAGGGTCTGTTGTTGTGGCGCGGCATTCTGCAATGGCTGGGCGGTATCGGCATTATCGTGGTTGCCATGGTATTCTTGCCCGAGCTACGGGTCGGAGGGATGCAAATCTTCCGTTCGGAAGGGTTTGAGACCATGGGTAAAATCCTGCCGCGCGCGCAGGAGATTGCAGGTCAGATTTCCCTTATTTACGTTTTCCTAACCGTTGTTTGTGCTCTGGTTTACGCCGGTCTTGGAATGGGGTTTTTCGACTCTGTCGTGCATGCAATGACAACCATCGCGACTGGAGGATTCTCGAATTATGACTCTTCCTTCGCACAGTTCTCCGGACCGACCGAATATGCGGCATCGGTCTTTATGGTACTGGCGGCGTTGCCTTTCGTGCGCTACGTGCAGTTTGCAAACGGCAATACGAATTCCTTGTGGCAGGACAGTCAGATACGGACCTTTCTGGTCACGATCTTGGTGTTGGTTCTGATAATGGCCGTGTTCCTGATATCGGTCTTTCCACGCGGTTGGGAACAAGCATTCCGGGAATCCCTGTTCAACATCACCTCGATCATCTCGGGCACCGGCTATGCCAGTGTCGATTACATGGGATGGGGCAACTTTCCGGTGATGCTGTTCTTTCTGATCGGTTTGATCGGAGGCTGCGCGGGCTCGACTGCCTGCTCGATTAAGATATTCCGGTATCAATTGCTGTTTGCGTCGATCAAAACCCAGATCCGCCGCATCCGCTCGCCACACGGCGTCTTTGCTCCGCGGTATAGCGGACGCACGATCGGGCCGGATGTTCTGACCTCGGTCATGAGTTTTTTTATGTTCTTCGTGCTGTCGTTGGGCGTGCTGGCCTGGGCGCTGGCGCTGACCGGGCTGGATTTCATCACGTCGGTTTCGGGTGCTGCAACTGCGCTGGCGAATGTAGGGCCGGGGTTGGGCGATCAAATCGGTCCGGCGGGCAACTTTGCCGGGCTGAACGATACCGCAAAGTGGCTGCTGTCTATCGGCATGCTGGTTGGGCGGCTTGAACTGCTGGCTGTCTACGCATTGTTCACCGTCCAATTCTGGAGAGACTAATGAAAAGACCCTTGGGTGCCCAGATTTCGCACATGCTGAAGGATCGGGGCGTTGATGTGATTTTCGGCATCCCTGGCGTGCACAATCAGGAACTGTATCGAGGTATCGAAGAGGCGGGCCTTACTCATGTTCTGACTAGGCATGAGCAGGGTGCAGGGTTCATGGCGGACGGCTATGCCCGGGCGACCGGCAAGCCGGGGGTGGCCTATGTGATCACCGGGCCTGGCCTGTGCAATATCATGACGCCGATGGGGCAAGCCTATTCGGACTCGGTGCCGATGCTGGTGGTGTCGTCCTGTTTGGATGAAACGCAAGCCGTGCACGGGCAGCTTCATCAGATGAAGGATCAACGCGGGGCTGCTGATACAGTGGCGGACTGGTCATGTCAGGCAAACACCGCACAGGCGGCCTATGGTCTGATCGAACGCGCATTTGAAGAGTTCGAACTGTCCCGCCCGCGTCCAAAGCATGTCCAGGTGCCGATCTCTCAGCTTGAGGCCGACGCTGATCCGGCGCCGTTTCCCAACCAGCCCGCATTGCGAACTAAGGTATTGCCGCCCGATGTCGCGCCGGTGGTATCTTTGCTGAATATCGCGCGCAGACCTCTGTTCATTTTGGGTGGTGGCGCAAGGTCCAACCTCTGGCGGCAGATTCTGACAGAATTGGGCGCGGCGTGTTTTACAACCTATGCTGGGCGGGGCTTGGTGGGGCTGGGCTACGAGCTGGACTTTGGCGCCACGCTGCCGCGTCCCGCAAGTGCCGAGGTGATCGGGTCTACCGATCTTGTCGTCGCGGTGGGGGCGGAGCTGGGTGAGGTTGATCTGTGGCGCGATACGCTCGGTCACGGCACCCAACTGGTTCGGGTCGATCTTGATCCAAGAGTTCTGGGGGACCACCACCGCGCGGGCATCAAGCTGCAAGCGGATGGTGAAAGCTTTGCCAAGGCGTTATGGGCCGCGATTGACAGCGTGAAACCCGCCACAGGCTGGACGCCCGCAGAAGTGAGCCAGGCACGCTCCCGTTGGAAGGCTGAAGTAGATGCCGAGCGTCCAGGGATTGTACCGGTGCTTGACGCTTTGCGCGATGCTATGCCAGCGGATACGATGATTTATTCAGACATGACCCAAATCGCCTATGTCGCGAAAGAGGTCTGGGATATGGCCTATCCCTATCACTGGCACCACCCGACCGGGTTTGGCACGCTGGGATATGCTTTGCCCGCCGCAATTGGTGGCGCAGTCGCACGCTGGGGAAGGCCGACGGTCGCCATAGCAGGCGACTACGGGTTTCATTACACGATGATGGAGCTGGGTGTCGCAGTCGAGCTTGGCCTGTCGCTGCCCGTTATTCTTTGGGATAACGGTAAACTGAAAGAAATCGAAGACAGCATGGTACGCGGTCAGATAGCGCCGAACGCGGTGGTCGCGCGAAACCCCGATTTCTGCAAGTTGGCCGAGGCTTTTGGCGCCTTGTCTGCCGCGCCGTCAAACTTGGAAGAGATGCAGGCCGCTGTGCGCGCGGCCTTTGATGCGCCAGTGCCAACACTGATCCGGGTGACACCGGATATCGTCTAATCAGGAAAGCCGCCCCGTAGGGCGGCGTTTCTGAGCCAAGCGCCTTAGTCCCAGCAATGTACAAGAACAGTCATTCCATTGGCTCTGCGGCTTAGTTCATTTGGTGAGATTCCCGCGCTGGCCTGACCAGGTTGACCTGACACCCCAGCCTGTTCAAGGACCTTGTTCAACCGCTCAGCAGTGGCCGCAAGGCTGACCGAGGCGGGCAACGTGCGTCCATCTGACGGGGTTGGTAGAAGCATGCCGACAACTTGTCCCGCGTCATCAAAGACCGGCCCACCCGCGTCGCCCGGTTGGGCAGCCAAAGCCAGACGCTTCACACCGTCCTCTCCGTTCAAACCGCGCACGTCCGTGATCTGGCCATAGGTCAGTGTCGGCGCACCCAGCGCGCCTTCGTACGAAAAGCCTGACACCGCGACCTCGGATTGAATGCGCGGTCGATCCGCGCTGAACTCTGCGATGTTGATGGGTGCCAAGGTGCGACGCGGGCGCAATACGGCAACACCTAAATCAGCGTCGGCCCAGGCAACCTGAACCTCTTGATCGTCGTTAAGGGTGATCCGAGTGCAACTGTCCGTGGCCTCAGACACAGTCAGGATCGTGCCATTTGCATCCGTAAAGAACCCCGACCGCGACAGGCGGGGTGTGCGGATTTGCAGGCCCGAAACAAGGTCTATGCGTTGATCAGCATTCGCGCCGGCACCTGAATCAAGTACCGCTCCGTTTGTCGAAAAGCTGGCTTTGATCGCAGCCAGAACTCTTGCGCGACGAGCTTCGTCACCTTCGGGCCAGACCAGTGTAAAGCCTTTGATTTGGCCGTCCTTCAGGGTTGCTTGGGTGTATGACACGATGTCGTTGCCACGACCCTCAAGGGTAAATTGGTCGCCGCGCAGCTCTCGTGGGCCATTCAAAGGAACAATCTTGAGCGATTGCATGACCTCGTACAGCGCCCTTAGGGTAGCCCTATCACCTTCCTGGCTGATCAGCAGGGCCGTCGCACCCAGATCGGACGTGCTTTTGAAATGCGCAAAAGGTGCCTCATAGCGGTCGAAGGCCAGAATGCCCAACGGCAAGTCGAGGTCTATGCCCGCCTGCGGATCCGAATATCGCTGCATTCCAACGCTGATTAATGGAGCGTTATAGTCGTCCATCAGCGCTTTGCGCTGGGCACTGGTCAATACGCCGGTCGCCTCATACCCATTAAACCGTTGCCAGTCACCCATCGAACGACGCGTTCCCTGACCGTACGCCCCGTCTATGGTCGCGTTGTAAAACCCAGCCGCTTGAAGGGCAGTCTGTAAATCCATTCGCTCTTGCGCGGTCAACAGACGTTCAGACTGCAAGGCTTGCGAACGGGTTTCATCTGTCGGTTTTGGGCTAAGGCCCGAAACGGTTAGATCGGGCTGTGGGGTCTGTTCAATGGGCGGCGTGACCACGCCACGGTTCAGAATATTCGCCCCGATTGGCCAAAACTGCTGACCCATCGCGCTTGTAAAGGTAATGTAGCTGTCTGCGGGGATCTGACCTTCGGCCCGGTACACCCGCAGAACCTGATCGGCGTCGCTTCGTAAATATGGACCGATAACAATGGCATACCAGCCAGAGTTCAGGCGGAATCCGTTCACGTCTGGCAAAACGTTCGCGTATGCTTGCGCGCGTTCCTGTGCCTCGCGCAGCGAGGGGTGGGCTTCGACCTGAACCCAGACCCCTGCGTCCTGTTGCGCCGAAACTGTGCGGATGCTGAAGAGAATTAGAAACAGAAGTGCCGTGATGATGCGTGTCATTGTCTGCCTGTGTCCGCAGTGTTTTATCTTTTCCCCAGACTACGCGATTTGAAGGGGGGAACGCCATGCCCGGAATACGGGGAATTTCCAGTGTGGCGGCGCAGTGACAGCGGACCGCATTGGCCCGTTGACGCTCCTTGGCCCCTTGCATAGGAAGGACAAAACCCACCTGAACCGGGCGCAGACGCGTCCAAAGGGAATGTCATGACCGAACAGTCCAGCGCACCACGTTCATTTCAGGAAATAATCCTTCGATTGCAGACCTATTGGGCGTCGAAGGGATGCGCCATTCTGCAGCCGTATGACATGGAGGTCGGCGCAGGCACGTTTCACCCGGCGACCACGCTGCGCGCGTTGGGGTCAAAGCCTTGGGCCGCCGCTTATGTGCAGCCCTCTCGTCGACCAACTGACGGGCGGTACGGCGAAAACCCGAACCGGTTGCAGCACTATTACCAGTATCAGGTGCTGATCAAGCCCAGCCCCCCGGATCTGCAAGAGCTGTACTTGGGCAGTCTGGAAGCCATCGGAATCGATATGGATCTGCATGACATCCGATTTGTCGAAGATGACTGGGAAAGCCCGACCCTTGGCGCCTGGGGGCTAGGCTGGGAGGTCTGGTGCGATGGTATGGAAGTCAGCCAGTTCACCTATTTCCAGCAGGTCGGCGGCCACGACTGTACGCCCGTTTCCGGTGAACTGACCTATGGTCTTGAACGTTTGGCGATGTATGTGCTGGGCATTGATCACGTGATGGACATGCCCTTCAACGATCCTCAGTCGCCAAGCCCGCTGACCTATGGCGACATTTTCAAGCAGACCGAAGAAGAATATGCGCGGTGGAACTTCGATGTCGCGAACACCGAGGTGCTGCTGCGCAATTTCGAAGAGGCCGAAGCGGAATGCGCTGCCATTCTAGGGCAGGAACATGACGACCCCAAAACTGGCAAGCGTATCGTCATGGCGCATCCCGCCTATGATCAGTGCATCAAGGCGTCGCACATCTTCAATCTTCTGGACGCGCGGGGCGTGATCTCGGTCACCGAACGGCAGGCCTATATCGGGCGGGTTCGGGCGTTGGCCAAGCAATGTGCCGATGCCTTCGTACAGACCGGAGCCGCCGGGTTCGAGGTGTAATGGCGCGCCTAGGCCAATCCTGGCAACAGCACCTTGAGGCCATCGGCAATCATGCCGATCGCGATGGCCGACAGGATCATGCCCATGAACCGGCTCATGATGACGCGGGCATTCTGAGACAGGCGCTTGGACAGGGCCGAGGCGTTCCAGAAGGTTATGAAAAGCAGAGACAACACGATCAGGAAAACACCCGCATAGACCGCTGCATCCATGGGTTTGGAGATATGGTGCGCATACAGGATCAGCGTCGTGATCGTGCCGGGGCCAACCAGAATGGGAAAAGCCAACGGATAGAAGGCAACCGTGGCCGGTTCGGGATAGGCTTGCTTTTCGCCTTCCGTCCCGTGATGCGAGGTGCTTTGGTTGCCGCTCAGCATGTTCAGGCCGATCATCAAGACAACCAATCCGCCTGCGACCCGCAGATCGTCTACGCTGATCCCGAACAAGCCCAGCGTTTGGCTACCGATACCGGCAAATGCTCCGCCGAGGATCAGGCAATAGGTGGCCGTCTTTGCCGCAACCTTGCGTTGGTCGCTGGGGGTCAGGCCATCGGTGACACTCAGGAAAACGGGCAGGTTGGTGATCGGGTTCATGATTGCAAACAGCGCGCCAAAGAACCCAACGGCAAGGGTCGTGTCCATCGCAAAGACCTCGGTTTAGCCTGTATCGATTTGGAAACTGGCCTATTTATCCAAAAGTTGAAAGAGGCTGCGTGATCAGGATGTTCAGAAGATGACCGGAAAACTGCTTGCCATCATTCTGCTTGTATCCGCCCTCGCGGCTGGTGCGGGCATGTATTATCTGCAGGTCTATGGGTTTTACTATGATGTCGCGGCGAAACCCGGAGAGGATGTCATGTTGCTTGCAGAAGGGGCAGAGGACTCTCAGCCGATCCCGTATTCTGCGTTTCAGGCCATCGATGCCGACAGCTCTCCGATCCGATACCGGGCGTGTTTTGAGACTGACCTGACCTCCGAGGACCTGTCTGCTTTCCAGCCGGTAAAAGACCCCGAGCCGTTGACCGCGCCGGGGTGGTTTGACTGCTACGACGCGGTGGCCATCGCGGATGCATTGAAATCCGGACAGGCGCAAGCCTTTATGGGCACCAAGAATATTCACTACGGCGTTGACCGGATCGTTGTCCTAACCAATGATGGCAAGGGCTATGTCTGGCACGCGCTGAACAATTGCGGTGAAAAAGCCTATGATGGAACAGTCGTGGGTGAGGAATGCCCACCCCGGCCCGAAAACTGAGGCAATATGACAGACGCAGCGCTCCACGTTCCCAGTTTTCTAACCGCCACGCTTGGTATCGCGGTCTATCTGATCGGGGCTGAGATCAACGCTCGGGTCACGGTGCTACGTCAGTTCAATATTCCTGAACCCGTGACGGGCGGATTGTTGGCGTCGTTTACGTTGCTGTTTCTTTATCTTGTGGCGGGAATGGAGCTGACTTTTGACCTTGCCTCAAGGGATTTCCTGCTGATCGTGTTTTTTGCCGGGATCGGCCTGAACGCCCGGCTGTCTGATTTGATAGCGGGCGGCAAACCGCTGTTTCTGCTGCTTATCCTGACTCTGGTCACAATCGTTTCCCAGAATGCCATCGGAGCAGTTGGCGCAATTACTTTTGGATATCCAGCGCAAGCGGGTGTTCTGTTCGGATCGGCCGCATTGATTGGTGGGCACGGGACAGCCATTGCCTGGGCGCCCGAGGTAGGTGCGGTGACTGGGCTTGACGGCGCAACCGAATTGGGCGTGGCCGTGGCGACCCTCGGTCTCGTACTTGCCGCGCTGGTCGGCGGGCCGATTGCACGCCTGTTGGTCGAAGGTAAAAACCTAACCCCTGAGCGACCGGACGAGGAGCATACTGTCGGGTTGCCGGATGATGGGGGCGGGGCCGACACCAAGATCGATCACCTGACGATCATGCGCGTTCTGCTGCACGTGAATCTTGCGATCATCTTTGGGTATCTGCTGAACGAAGTTATCAAAGCAATCGGGCTAAAGCTGCCTTTGTTCGTTCCTTGTCTGATCATGGGGATCATCATCGCGAACATCCGGACTGCACTTGCGCCAAACGCGCCGCCGGTTTCGCGAACGCCCTCGCTGGCGCTGATTTCCGAGTTCTCGCTGGGCGCGTTTCTGGCCATGTCGCTGATGAGCTTGCAGCTCTGGACCATTGCAGAGCTTGGTCTTGCCATCGTGGTTATCATGGGCGCGCAAACCCTGTTTGCCGTCGCTTTTGTGATCTGGGTCCTGTTCCCCGTGATGGGCAGTAATTACCGTGCCGCGGTGTTGTCTGCGGGGTTTGGTGGCTTTGCCTTGGGCGCGACTCCGACCGCGATTGCCAATATGACCGCAGTCACCAAGCGATATGGCCCGTCCCCTATTGCCTTTATTGTGCTGCCCCTTGTATCCGCCTTCTTTGTGGACATCGCCAATGCAATCGTTATCCAGACGATCGTTAATTTCTAAGGACTGAAAATGCCCGACCTGTTGATCGAACTGTTTTCCGAGGAAATCCCCGCCCGCATGCAGACCCGTGCCGGCGAGGATCTGAAAAAGCGGATCACCGATGGTTTGGTCGAGGCTGGTTTGACCTATGCCGGGGCTGCCGCGATGACGACGCCGCGCCGCCTGACCTTGGCGGTTGAGGGGCTGCTGGCCGAAAGCCCCACCACCCGCGAGGAACGCAAAGGTCCCAAGGTTGGCGCACCCGACAAGGCCATCGAAGGGTTCTTGCGCGGGGCAGGTGTGACACGCGATCAGTTGGAAGAGCGTGATACACCCAAAGGTCCCGTCTATTTCGCGACCATCGAAAAACCCGGCCGTCCGGCGGCTGAGATCGTGGCCGAAGTGCTGGACGCGACCATCCGCAATTTCCCTTGGCCCAAGTCGATGCGCTGGGGCAGTGGCCTGTTGCGCTGGGTGCGCCCGCTGCATTCGATCCTCTGTATCCTCTCCGACGAAGCGGGCGCGCAGGTCGTGCCGCTTGAGGTCGAAGGGATCAAAGCGGGTGATATTACAGCAGGTCACCGTTTCATGGCGCCTGATCGTTTTGTTGTTACGTCGTTTGACGACTACGCCGCCAAGCTAAAGCGCGCCTTTGTGGTGCTGAATCCCGCCGACCGGGCCGAGCACATTTGGAACGACGCGAAGAACATGGCTTTTGCTGCCGGTTTGGAGGTGGTGGAGGACAAAGGTCTGCTGGCCGAGGTTGCTGGTCTCGTCGAATGGCCCGTCGTTCTGATGGGGCAGATCGACGACGAATTCCTTGAGTTACCGCCCGAGGTGTTGCAGACCTCAATGAAAGAGCACCAGAAATTCTTTTCGGTCCGTAGTCCGAAAACTGGCCGGATTGAGCGTTTCATCACCGTCGCCAACCGCGAAACCGCCGACAATGGTGCGACCATTCTGGCGGGGAACCAAAAGGTGCTGTCGGCGCGTCTGGCCGATGCAAAATTCTTCTGGGAGAACGACCTGCGCGTCGCCAAATCGGACATCAGTCAATGGACCCGCGCGCTGGAGAGTGTGACCTTCCAAAACAAGCTGGGCACGCAGGCCGAGCGGATCGACCGTATCGCCGCACTGGCCCGCGAACTGGCCCCGGTTACCGGGGCGGATGCCGATCAGACCGAGAAAGCCGCGCGTTTGGCCAAGGCGGATTTGAGTTCAGAGATGGTCTATGAATTCCCTGAACTTCAGGGGCTTATGGGCCGCTATTACATCGAGGCTGCGGGTGAAGACGCCGCCGTGGCCGCCGTGGCGCAGGAGCATTACTCGCCGCTGGGGCCGTCCGACGATGTACCGACCGCACCGCTGTCAGTCACCGTGGCACTTGCCGACAAACTGGACACGTTGACCGGCTTCTGGGCGATTGAGGAGAAGCCGACTGGTTCCAAAGACCCATTTGCCCTGCGCCGCGCGGCGCTGGGTGTTATTCGTCTGATCCTTGATAACGACCTCCGTCTACGACTGGATCGTTTCTTTGATAGCCAGTTGGTCCGCGCAGAAAGCGCTATCAACGATGCTTTGCCAGAATCAAACGTTGAGCACCTGTTGGAAGAAATTGCAGATCACGGCGTTTTTGGCGCTGCCTTCCATACCGTCAAGGAAAAGCTTGATGATTCCCCAGCGGCGGCCTTTCTTGAGCTTGAGAAAAAGGTCCCGGATGCATCTGATGACTTGCTCTCTTTCTTCCACGACCGTCTGAAAACCTTCCTCCGCGACGAGGGTATTCGCCACGACATTATCGACGCCTGCATCGCGATGGAGGGGAATGACGACCTCAACCTGCTGGTCAAACGCGCCCGCGCGCTGAACGCGGTGATTGCGACCGAGGATGGGGAAAACCTCGTGCAGGGGTTCAAGCGCGCCAACAATATCCTGACGCAGGCCGAGGAAAAGGACGGGGTCGAATACTCTTACGGTGCGGATGTGAAATTTGCCGAAACGGACAGTGAAAAAGCGCTGTTTGCCGCCTTGGAACAGGCCCAAGGCGAAATCGAGCCCGCCCTGAAGGCCGAAGATTTCCCCAAGGCGATGGCGACGATGGCTGCGCTGCGCGGTCCGGTCGATGCGTTCTTTGACGAGGTTCAGGTGAACACCGACAACGATATCCTCCGCCGCAACCGCCTGAACCTGCTCAGCCAAATCCGTCAGGTATGTTCCAGTGTGGCGGACCTCAGCAAGATCGAGGGCTGATCCAGAACGCCCTTGCGCCAATGGAGCAAGGGCTTATGCTGCAGTTTAACTAAAAGGTGCTGCAGTGCAGAATAATCCGCATACCACTCTGATCACGACCCAAGCGCCCGTATCCGCCAGCACGCATGGCGGACGGGCAAAATGTCTGCAACGTTTGGTTCGGCTGGATTTACCGGTGCCGCGGACTGTCGCGCTGTCCTTTGACGCCGTGCGTCGAATTGCAGAGGGTTATGTACCCGACGTCACGGCAATTCTCGATCAGTTCGAAGAAACGACGCTGCTGTGTGTCCGACCTAGTTCCGAAGACCCCGATTGGGGCGGGCCGGGTGCGATCCTGAATATCGGCATGAATGACGCGCGCTATTCAGAGCTGTCCAAGACGATAGGGTCCGAGGCTGCGGCTGCACTGTATCTGCGCTTTGTCCAAAGCTATGCAGTTCATGTTGCCCGACTGGATGCTGACGTTTTTGATGACATCGACGCAGATGGCCGCGACGGGCTGCGCATGTCCCTGCGTGCCTATGAGGATGAAACCGACGAAACCTTCCCTTTGGATCGCGGAGAGCAACTGATCGCCGTTCTGCGGTCTATGGCACGGGCATGGGGCGGCACATCTGCCCGATTGCTGCGTCAGGCCAAAGGGGCACCAGCGGATGCAGGTTTGGGGCTTGTCATTCAAGAGATGATTCCCGGCGTCGGAAACGGAGAATGCGGTTCGGGTGTATTGCAACTTGTTGATCCAACGACAGGAGTTCTGCAGGTAAACGGACGGTACCTGAGCCAGAGTCAGGGCCGTGATGCGTTGGGGGCTGATGTCGCGGCGTTTTATCTGGCCAAGGACCCGCGCGGGAAGTCATTGGAAGAGGTTGCGCCCGAGGCGTTTGCAGAACTCAAGGCCTACGCAGCCTTAATGCGCGCCAAGCTGCGCGAGGAAATGCAGGTAGAATTCGTAATCCAGAACGGAGAAGTGCATATCCTCGACGGTGTGCGCGTACAACGCAGCGCGCGGGCCGCGATGCGAATTGCCGTTCGATTGGCTGAAGATGGGATCATTCCACCGCAAGAGGCGGTTATGCGGATCGATCCGCACTCACTGAACGAAATGCTGCACCGGCAGGTCCACCCAGAGGCGCGCCGGGACGTTTTGACAACGGGTATTGCCGCCAGTCCGGGGGCTGCAACGGGCAAGCTTGTCTTCACTGCTGCCGAAGCCCAGGCTAGTGCCGCGCGGGGCGAACCCTGTGTTCTTGTGCGTCGGGAGACGTCGCCCGAGGATGTGCGTGGAATGCATGCCGCAGTGGCGGTTCTGACTGAAAAAGGCGGCATGACCAGTCATGCTGCCGTGATCGGACGCGGTTTGGGGCTGCCTTGTATCGTCGGCGCGTCCGAGATGCGGTTCCAGACCAGAAAGAACTTGCTGACTGCACCGGATGGGCGTGTCTTTACAACAGGTGATACGCTGACGATTGACGGAACTTCGGGTCAGGTCCTTGCTGGGCAACCAGCTATGTTAGAGGCCGCACTTGATGATTGTTTTCAAACACTTATGGGGTGGGCCGACAAAGAGCGCGACATCGATATCCGGGCCAATGCCGATACTCCGGCTGATGCGCAGACAGCGCGGAACTTTATGGCGCAGGGGATCGGTCTTTGCAGAACCGAGCATATGTTTTTTGATCCCGGGCGTTTGATCGTGATGCGCGAAATGATCTTTGCGCAGACTTCATCCGGACGCGCTGCGGTGCTGGAGCGTCTCTTGCCGATGCAGCGAGAGGATTTTGTGCAACTGTTCCGAATTATGGAAGGCCAGCCGGTCTGTATCCGACTGTTTGACCCTCCGCTTCACGAGTTCCTGCCGACCACACGTAGCGGTCAACGCGAGTTGGCCGAGGCATTGGATCTGCCGGTCTCTGACGTCGAGCGGCGCGTTGCAGAGATGAGCGAATATAACCCGATGTTGGGTCTGCGCGGTGTGCGCCTTGGCGTGACAGTGCCCGAAATCTACGACATGCAGGCCCGCGCGATCTTTGAAGCCACGCTTGAGGCCAGCAAGGACGGCGCGCCCGTGGTGCCTGAGGTGATGATTCCGCTAGTGTCGGCCAAGCGCGAAGTCGAATTGGTCAAATCCCGCATCGACTCGGTCGCGGCAGCGGTCGAGAGCGAGCAAGGTCAAGAGTTCGAGTATCGCCTTGGCGTCATGGTCGAAACGCCGCGCGCCTGTTTGCGGGCGAATGAAATTGCACCGCAGGTTGCATTTCTAAGTTTCGGCACCAACGACCTGACCCAAATGACTTATGGTCTGTCGCGCGACGACGCAGGGCGGTTCATGTCGGCCTATGTTCGTCAGGGCGTTTTTGTCGAAGACCCGTTCCATGTGCTTGACTCGGACGGGGTTGGGGAATTGCTGAAACTCGGCGCTGAGCGTGGACGGCAGGCCCAGCCGAAAGTTACGCTGTCTGTATGTGGTGAACACGGCGGAAACCCCGAATCAATCGCTGTTTGCCGCGAACTGGGGTTTGACTATGTGTCATGTTCGCCGTTCAGGGTGCCTGTCGCTCGGCTGGCTTCCGCTCAACTGGCGATTTCGTCCAGACTTGGGGGTTGACAGGGTGGTGAAGCCCTAGAAATAGTGGTGTTCACGCGACCTCGTGATGGATTTATTTTTCCTCACGGGCGATTTTTCACTTGCTTTTTGCTCGGAACTGGACGTCTGCGTCAGACTGCGCTAAATGGCACGTCGCGCCCGCCGGGGGAGGGTACGGCGCGATATGTGCCTGTGCGAGGTTATCTGATGCTACGCTACATACTGGCTGCTGCCACGATGGCAGCAACCATGCTGCCGAGTGTGTCTTTCGCTGAACGCGAAGCCACCGATACTGCCAAGCGCGAGCTTGTTTCCCGGACCGAAGTGCCCGGACAAAACACGCGCGACTATTTTAAACTGTTCAAGCCGCGCAAGCAGCTTGAAACCACGAAAATATCCTATTCCAAGGCGTGGCTGGACCAACAGCCCAAGGCCACTGGGGACAAACATTTCAAATGCCTGGCGGAAGCGCTGTACTTTGAAGCGCGCGGCGAAAGCGTGCGCGGACAGTTCGCCGTGGCCGAGGTGATCCTAAACCGCGTGGAAAGTGGCCGCTTTCCCGATTCTGTCTGCGGAGTGATCAAGCAGGGGACAGGCAAGAAATACCAATGCCAGTTCACATATACCTGTGATGGCCGCAAGGAAGTGATCCGCGAAAAGAAAGCGTATGAGCGCGTGGCCAAGGTTGCGCGTGCGGCAATCGACGGCATCGCCAAAGAGCTCACCGAAGGGGCCACCCACTACCACACGACCGCAGTACGCCCGTCATGGGCGCGTGTATACAAGGAAACCGCGCGGATCGGTGTGCATATTTTCTACCGGCACAACTATCGAACTGCCAGCAACTGATTGATGCGCGCGAGTGCTGACGATTTACTGCCAACTGGACCAGTCCAGCGAGCGGCTTGCGGCTGAGTAAGTTCTTGACGTTCAACCGACTGACGACGCCGCATTCGAAGACTGGAATGGCGCTTGCTGCGATGCTATACGCCCGCGCATCTCGTAGTGTGGGCCTGTAAGCCCACCAAGTCCAATAAAGGTCCGTCGCATGAGTTCTGAAATCCGTCTTGCCTTTGCGCACCCGTCTGAGCGGTCCGAAGCGACTGCGGCGCGTGGTCCGCTGGATCGAATTTCGCTTCGCGATCATATCGTCGAGGTTGAGATCGGCGCCTTTCAGGCGGAACGTGGTACAACTCAGCGGATCTGCTTCAACATTGTGGTCGAGGTGCGCCCTCTAAGCGACCCGATCAATGATGATGTCGACCGCATTCTGTCTTATGACCGAGTTACCGAAGCGATTGCGCATGAATTGGCTGCTGAACGACTCAACCTTTTGGAAACACTGGCTGAGCGTGTAGCTGAACGCATTCTACTTGAACCACAGGCCGTAAGAGCCTTTGTCCGCATAGAAAAGCTGGATCGTGGTCCGGGGGCATTGGGCGTTGAGATCGTTCGTGGCAAAGACGCGTTGCACCATGACGTTGTCGAGGAAGAACGCCCTCATCCGCGCCTTGTTTTCCTGTCAAACGAAGCGATCGCCTCTGCCAACCTGACCGGATGGATTGACCAGTTGGAAAACCGCCAACGTCCGTTGATCCTGTGCGTTGGTGCATCTGATCTTTCGGTGCCGCAAACCGGACACGCGATGACGCAGCGCCGGATTGATCTGTTGGCGATCGAGCAGAACGCGTGGGTTCTGGCCGAACGGGACCACCGTTGCGTGGTGGTATCCACTCGGACCGAGCTGGATTGGGCGATGAGAAACGGACAGATCTGCGTTTGGGCACCTTCCAAGATTGTTCTCGACGCCGTTGATGGCCCGTCCGCCGCTCCGTCAGACGCTGTTGCGTTGGCGGCATGGTTTGCTGCCACATTCGAGGCGAGCGAAATGATGGTTATCGGCGGTGCATTACCGAACGCGCCCAAAACACCACTGCGTGCCATACCGCTGGATCAGGCGCAGTTGTGACTGCTTACTACAGACCTCTGGTGCAACACGGCTGGACCCGCCCGGCCGGCGCGGTTTCCCTAGCGGGGCAGCCGCTTTGGTTTACGCATGCCGAAAAGCTATCCCGAACCGAAACCCCGGTGGTTGTCACCGCGCAGGATGTTCCTCACGAAGCGTTGGATCTGTTGACCCGACCACGTGCCGACATTGCAGGGCTGACAATGAATCAGCCGCAGATTATGGGCATCCTCAATGCGACGCCCGACAGTTTTTCGGATGGTGGGCTGCATAACTCTGTCGAAGCAGCCTTGTCGGCCGCGGAACAAATGGTGGCACATGGCGCGACCATACTGGACATCGGTGGCGAATCGACACGACCCGGCGCTTCGTTCGTACCCGAGGGTGAGGAAATCGCGCGAACCCAGCCTGTGATCGAAGCCATTCGTGCAAACACAACGGCACTTATCTCCATTGATACGCGCAAGGCCAACGTTGCGCAGGCGGCGTGGGATACCGGCGCAGGGCTGATCAACGACGTGTCCGGATTTACCTTTGATCCACAGCTTGCGCCGTTTTGCGCTGAGGTCGACGCACCCGTTTGTGTGATGCACATGCAGGGTGACCCATCCTCAATGCAGGACGACCCTCAGTATGATGACGTGTTACTGGATGTTTATGATTTTCTTGCAGGACAAGTCTCCAAGCTAGAGCAGTTGGGGTTGACCCGCGACAGGATCGTGGTTGATCCGGGTATAGGGTTTGGCAAGACACTGGATCACAATTTGACTCTTCTGCGAAATCTCAGCCTGTTTCATGGGTTGGGCTGCCCAATACTGCTGGGGGTGTCGCGAAAGGGCTTCATTGGGCAAATCGGGCAAGAGCCCCGCAAAGACGCCCGTGGCCCGGGATCAATCGCCGTGGCACTGTCAGGGGTGTCGCAAGGCGCGCAAATCGTGCGGGTTCATGACGTGGTTGAGACCGCTCAGGCCTTGCGTCTATGGGCTGCCGTCCGGTAATCCCTGTGCAGGCAAGAAATGAACGGAGTAACACCATGCGCAAGCTGTTCGGAACCGATGGGGTGCGGGGCACCGCGAATACCCATCCGATTACGGCCGAGATGGCTTTGCGTATTGGGGCAGCCGTAGGACGTTATTTCCGCCGGGATCAATCCAGCGAGCACCGGGTTGTGATAGGGAAGGATACGCGTTTATCGGGCTATATGCTGGAAAATGCGTTGACGGCGGGGTTGACCTCGACCGGTATGAACGTGCTGCTGCTGGGTCCGGTGCCTACGCCGGCTGTGGGGCTGATGACCCGCTCGATGCGGGCTGATCTTGGTGTCATGATCTCGGCCAGCCATAACCCGGCTGAGGATAACGGCATCAAGTTCTTTGGCCCAGATGGTTACAAGCTTTCCGACCAGGCAGAGTTGGAGATTGAGCGCCTGATCGAAACCGGTGTAAAACCAGCCCAAGCGCAAAACATTGGCCGGGCGCGTCGCGTGGACGACGCCAGGTTTCGGTATGGTGAGCGGGTGAAATCCTCACTGTCCCGCGATGTCCGTTTGGACGGGTTGAAGGTGGTGATCGATTGCGCCAATGGTGCCGCGCACCGTACCGCGCCCGAGGTTTTGTGGGAGCTGGGGGCCGAGGTCATTCCGGTCGGCGTGGTGCCGAATGGTAAAAACATCAATCTAAATTGTGGTTCGACCAATCCACAGCTCGCGGCAGAGACGGTTGTGGCGCACGGAGCAGATGTGGGCATTTGCTTAGACGGCGATGCCGACCGTGTTGTGATGATCGATGAAAACGGGCAGGTGGCTGACGGGGATCAATTGATGGCGCTGCTGGCCACCAGTTGGGCGGCGGCAGATCGTCTGGAAGGCGGGGCACTCGTTGCGACTGTCATGTCGAATCTTGGGCTGGAACGCCACCTTGCGGCGCATGGGTTGCGGCTGGAACGGACGGCTGTTGGCGACAGATATGTCGTTGAAAGGATGCGCGAAGGCGGATTCAATCTGGGCGGTGAACAATCAGGCCACATCGTCATGAGCGACTATGCCACCACTGGTGATGGCCTTATGGCTGGCCTGCACTTCTTGGCCGAGATGGTGCATACTGGTCGCAAAGCCTCGGAACTGGCAATTCAATTCGAAACCGTTCCGCAACTGCTGAAAAACGTGCGTTATCAAGACGGACAAACGCCGCTGGAGGCAACCAGTGTCAAAGCCGCAATCGCAGATGCCGAGGCGCGCCTGAACGGGCAGGGTCGTTTGCTGATACGCAAGTCGGGGACGGAACCACTGATCCGCGTGATGGCGGAATGCGAGGACGACTCGCTGCTGACGCAGGTCGTTGACGGAATCGTCGCCGAGGTTGAAGCCGTCGCTGGTTAGCGCCCAATCAACATCTTGCGCAGACTGAACCACTGGCTGATGGCCAGCCCGGTCAGGATCATGGCCAGTGCGATGAAGAACCGCAGCGGCAAAGCCTCGGACAGGATCCACGCGCCGAAGACCATGGACCAAATGGGCACTTGATAGTTGACCAAGGTCAGAAACACGGACCCCGCGCTGCGAATGATGGATACGCGCAAGAGGGTCGCAAATGCTGTCGGGACAAGACCCAGTGCAATGATCGCAAGGCCTGGGCGCGTGCCTTCCCAACGCGGGAGACCTTCGGTCACCAGCATGATCGGAAGCAAGAGCGTCGCGCCCACAACCAGTGACAGCGCCGCCAGAACCACGGGATCAATCGGCGGGCAGCGCCGCGTGAATATCGACGCGCCGGAGTAACACAGTGCCGCGCCGATACAGGCCAATTGCGCCAACGGCTCTGCGCCTTGACCAATTTGCGCCAGACCCGGGCCGATCAACAGCAGCGCACCGCAGAAGCCAAGCGAGACGCCAACGAACCGCCGGAGGTTCAGGGGTTCGTCGGAAAAGAAATGCGCCAACGGTAGAACCATCAAAGGAATCGCTGCCATCGACAGGCCAGCAAATGCCGAAGCTACGTATTGTTGCCCCCAGCTCAGCAGCAGAAAGGGCAGTGCGGTCGACAGCACGCCGATGATTGCGATGTACCTCCAAAGCTGCGCATGGCCGGTTGGTATTGTACGCCCGGTCAGCACCATCATCGCAAGCAGAGTCAATGCGCCCAAGGTCGTACGCGCGGTGGCAACGGTGACCGGCCCGTATCCTTCAAGCGCCATGGTAACGACCATGAAAGTGCCGCCCCAGATAAGGCCAAGGGCGATGACACCACCCCAGTCGCGCGATGTGGCTTGATCAACCATATGAGTGCTGACTTCGTTATTCTTCGCCTTGGTGAACACGTAAACCGAACATTCACAAGACGTTGCTGAGTATTATTGATAAAAAAAGGCGGCCGGTAGGGCCGCCCTGACGCAAGGCTTTATGTGCCTTAGTTCTTTTCTTGATCCACCAGTTTACCAGCGGAAATCCACGGCATCATAGCGCGCAGTTTCCGGCCAACTTCTTCGATCTGGTGCTCGTCGTTCAGACGACGGGTGCCTTTGAAGAAAGGTTGACCAACTTGGTTTTCCTGCATGAAGTCACGCACGAATTTACCCGTCTGGATGTCGGTCAGAATGGCCTTCATCTCTTTCTTGGTCTGCTCATAGGGCAGAACGCGCGGACCCGAAACATACTCGCCGTATTCAGCGGTGTTCGAGATCGAGTAGTTCATGTTCGCGATGCCGCCTTCGTAGATCAGATCTACGATCAGCTTTACTTCGTGCAGACACTCGAAATAGGCCATCTCAGGCGCATAGCCGGCCTCAACCAGAGTTTCAAAGCCGCAGCGTATCAACTCGACCAGACCGCCGCACAGAACGGCCTGTTCGCCGAAAAGATCGGTTTCACACTCTTCGCGGAAGTTGGTCTCGATGATGCCCGAACGGCCGCCGCCGATGGCTGAACAATACGAAAGCCCGATTTCCAGTGCTTTGCCGGTCGCGTCAGTATTGACGGCTACGAGGCAAGGGACGCCGCCGCCTTTGACATATTCACCGCGTACGGTGTGGCCTGGGCCTTTGGGGGCCATCATGATGACGTCTACGCCTTCTTTCGGCTCAATCAGGCCAAAGTGGACGTTCAGGCCGTGAGCGAACGCGATGGCTGCACCGGGTTTGATGTTGTCATGCACGTATTTCTTGTAGGTCTCTGCCTGCAGTTCGTCGGGCATGGTGAACATGATGACATCGCACCAGGCTGCGGCTTCGGCGATGCCCATGACCTGCAGGCCTTCTGCTTCGGCTTTCTTGGCAGAGGCAGAGCCTTCGCGCAGCGCGACAACCAGGTTCTTCGCACCCGAGTCACGCAGGTTCAGCGCGTGGGCGTGACCTTGCGAGCCATAGCCCAGGATAGCCACTTTCTTGTCTTTGATCAGGTTGATGTCGCAATCGCGATCATAATAGACGCGCATGTATCCGGTCCTTTCCGTTAGGGTTTCTGTGCTTTTAGTGGGGCGCGGTGCTGTTGGCGAGTGCTTTACAATCGACTTTTTGCGAACTAAGGGAAAAGTTATTCGCAGAAACTTAGTAAGACGTAATTATCATGCTAGACGACATGGATCGACGAATTCTGCGCCACCTTCAAGCCGAACCCACGCTGTCTATGGCTGAGTTGGCCGAGCGGTGCGGCGTGAGCCAGGGTATCTGCTGGCGACGGGTTGAAAAGATGCAGGCCGCTAGCGTCATCCAGGGGCAACAGGTGGTGATAGATTGGGCCGCTTTGGGTTACGCGGTCGAGGTTTCGCTGCGCATAACGTTGGACAAAACGCAGCCTCGGGCCTTCGATGAGTTTACAGCAGCTGCCCGCATGGTTTCGGAAGTGATTGAAATTCAGACATTTCTGGGGCGTGTTGATGTCCGCTTGTCGGTTCTTGCGCGCGATATGACCCACTATCAACAACTCTACCGCGACCGTATCCTGACCTTACCACATATCGCTGATATCGAGGCGTTGATGCATATCGCGCGGGTCAAGCGAAACGAGGTGTTGCCGGTGTGATCGAGCTTGATGAAACCGACCGCCAAATCCTGCGTGCGCTGGTTCAGGACGCCACGCAAAGCGCGGGGGCGCTGGGGCGCAAACTTGGCCTGTCTCAACCCGCAACTTGGCGGCGCATCCGCAGGTTAGAGACGGCAGGGGTCATCAAAGGGCGTCGCTTGCGCTTAAATGCCGAAGCGTTGGGGTTCGGCGTGACCGTATTTCTGGGGGTAAAGCTGGCCCGCAAGGGGCAAGTCAGTCTTGAGGATTTTGAGCGAGCTGTCAGCGCCATCCCCGAGGTGCAAACGGTTGAGCATGTTTTGGGTCTTTATGACTATCGCCTAAGGGTTGTCGCGCGAGACCTTTCTGATTTCGAACGAGTTCTTCGGCGGCGTATCATGACCTTGCCGGGGGCAGGGGATGTTGAAGCTAACGTATTGCTAAGCGAAGAGCGGCTGCCCGGCCCAATTGGCTAAAACGCGTTAGTATTTGGTTCGGATGCAAAAACCGGGGTGATGAGTTTCGCGCGCGAATGTCATTGGAACACCATCTTTCCAGATTGTCCGCTCCATCTGTATCATCGAAGTGCCCGTGGTGGTGCCCATGAACTCAGCCAACCGGCCATCCGCGGATATCGCGCAAAATGAAATCTCGGCCTCGGTAAACGGCGCAATATTCAGCAACCATTCGTGCGGACCTTGAGAGGTCAGATCGGCATGCTCAACATCGGGGACGGTTTCGATATTGATCCAGCGTTCTTCCAGTTGAAAAGGACGGTTGTCCGCATAGTGCATGCAGATCACGTGCAACACACGCGCGTCGGGCGAAACGCAAAGCTGAGAGGCCAACCAGCCGGGGCTGGACACAACGCTGCGCTCGACAAGCGCATATCGATATATAGAATTCTGCTTTTCTACAGCCTGACGAGCCAATGAGAATTCGACCTTCGCATGCTTGCTGGGTTCCTTTTTGACACGCGTGCCGCTTTTGCGTTTACGCTCAACTATTCCCTGATCGGCAAGCTCTCGAAGGGCTCGGTTCACGGTCGCACGTGCGCAATTGAATTCTTCGGCCAATTGCGTTTCCGTGGGCAGCAAAGATCCCTGTGGCCAAATCCGGCTTTCAATGCGCCGTTTAACTTCGTCTCTTACAAACTGAAAACTGGTCCGCTTATGAGCAGTCACGGGCAACAATACCTTTCTTCTACAAAGTGTATGTATCTGTTCAGAAACACCTCTGGGTGTAAAGGGGTGGTGACACTATTTGGCGTCAAGTCACCGTGTGATTTGCGCTTTCTAAGGTTAATTTTCTATTGCGACGGAGAGTTCCGTGACGTCAATTGCGGCCGGGATGCCGGGGCTTTACCATCGGTAAAAAAGGCTCCAGAAATCCTGTTACGCAGTTTGAAAGGACACAGCATGCCCGCACTTTTGGAAGAAATTGATCCGAACGGTCTGGAAGAATTCTCGGTTGTTTTCACAGACCGGTCGTTGAACCACATGTCGGCCCGGTTCCAGACCGTCATGCGAGACATTTCAGAGATGCTGCGCGATGTATACAAGGCTGATGGAGTGGCTGTGGTTCCGGGGGGTGGGACCTTTGGGATGGAGGCTGTGGCCCGGCAGTTTGCGCGCAACGCGAATGTTCTTGTCGTTCGCAACGGGTGGTTTTCCTATCGTTGGAGTCAGATCATCGAGTCCGCGACGCTGACTGCATCTGCGACGGTTCTTAAGGCTCGGCAGACCGGGAACTCCAGCCCGTCACCTTTTGCACCTGCCCCGATTGACGAAGTGGTTTCAACAATTCGTGAAAATCGGCCGGATGTGGTTTTCGCACCGCATGTTGAGACATCTGCGGGTCTTATTCTGCCGGATGAATATATAACGGCCATGGCCGCAGCGGCGCATGAGGTCGGTGCCCTCATGGTCTTGGATTGCATCGCCTCGGGCTGCGCGTGGGTCGATATGAAATCCACCGGAGTCGATGTGCTGATCTCGGCCCCACAGAAGGGGTGGAGCGCATCGCCCTGTGCCGGGCTGGTCATGCTGTCTGAACGGGCCGAAGCAAAGTTAGCGGAAACAACGTCGGACAGCTTTGCCGTAGATCTGAAAAAATGGCGGCAGATCATGCAGGCCTATGAAAACGGAGGGCACGCTTATCACGCCACAATGCCAACCGATGCGTTACAGGCGTTCCGTGATACGATGGTCGAAACCCGTGACTACGGCTTTGAAAAGTTGCGCGATGCGCAGTGGGCGCTGGGGAATGGCGTTCGTGCTTTGCTGAAAGAGAAAGGCGTTGTTTCGGTTGCAGCTGACGGTTTCGGGGCACCGGGCGTCGTGGTCACCTACACCTCAGACCCCGAAGTTCAGAACGGCAAGAAATTTGCCGCCCTTGGCATGCAGATCGCGGCAGGCGTACCGTTGCAATGTGATGAGCCCGAAGATTTCAGCACATTCCGCCTTGGCTTGTTCGGCTTGGACAAACTCTATGACGTCGACGGTACGATAGCGCGGCTCAGGCGTGTTCTGGATCAGGTTCTGTGATCTAGGACCTCAGCGTACGCCAAGGCCCATCTGCATTAGTGTTTTGCGCACAGGCGGTAGCGAATAAAGCGCGTTCAGCCCCAACGCGCGTGCATCGCGCAGCGGACGCGCCTCTATCATTGAGGCGCGGTTCAGTAAATCGATACCCTTGACGCGCACTTCAATCTCGGTGTGCCGGGCCTTGTGATAGGCGTCCAGCATTTGCACGTCACCCAAACCTTCAGGCCGGGCTTGGGCAAGGTCCAGCAGGCTGCGTAAGTCACCCAATGACATGTTCAGACCTTGAGCGCCGATCGGCGGCACGACATGGGCGGCTTCAGCCATCAGGGCGATCCGTTCGCCGGACAGCCGTTCTGCCGATTGGCTGATGATCGGCCAGATCGTCCGGCGCGACGCCAGCTTTAGCGGCCCTAACACCCCACATGAGCGTTCGGTCATCAACGCCTCGAATTCTTCTGGGCCAGTGTTCAGTAGTTCTACGGCCCGTGGACCACGTTCCATCCAGACAATCGCAGACGACGGCTGACCCTGCCAATCTGGCAAGGGAACCAAAGTAAACGGCCCGCCCGAACGGTGGATTTCGGTAGAGATGTTCTGGTGGGGGTTGGGATGTGTCACCGCGAAGGCCAGTGCCTTTTGACCGTAGCGCGTAGTATGGACGTTGATCCCCGCTGCCTCACGCATGGGCGAGGCGCGCCCGTCTGCAGCCACGACCAGCTTGCAGCGAATGCGACTACCATCGCTGAGGCCTACCCGCGCTTCGGCGGTGCGGGTAAATAGGCTGTTGGCGCCGGTGCCGGGCCGAAAATCAACGTTAGGCAATTCGGCCAAGCGCGCCACCATGTCGCGCCGCAGCAGCCAATTGGGCAGGTTCCAGCCAAACGGCTGGTCCGAGATATCAGAGGCGTTGAAGTCCCTTACAATGCGGGGTTCTGGCACGTCTCCGCCTGCATCGACGATCCGCATGATTTGCAGGGGCGATGCGTGGTCGGCCAGACGTTGCCACAGCCCGCATTGTTCCAGCAATCCCCGTGCCGGTTGCAGAAAGGCCGTTGTGCGAAGATCTGACCCGTCCACATCCCGTTCGGTAACTGGCGGGGCAGGGTCGACGCACACAACGTCGAACCCAGCAGTCCCGAACGCTGCCGCAGCGGTTAGCCCGGCGATACCTCCGCCGGAAATCAGGATGTCACAGCTGTCTTTCATTGCCTTGGTCTCCGAGTGCTTGGCCAGAATCTAGTTCGGTTCCAAATCCGGCGCCAAGTGACATCCTGTCCCGTCTGTCAGCCGCGTGACACCAGGATGAGAAGAAGGAAAATCAGCGGCACCATCATCACAGCTGGGATATAGAGGCCAGGCAAGCCAAAGATCAGGGTCGAACACCCCCACATGCTGACAAGCGCAGCGGCGGTGTAGCCCCAATCCTCGGGCTTGCCATAGGCTGCATCGCGGGCAATCCAGCCAAACAGGGGGATTGAAAAAAGGATGCGCTGCCAAATGGGCAGGCGCCGAGGCATCTCGATCGCGCTCATGGTTTCTCCGATTCTGTTCGTCGCTGATGGGCATATATGGATGATATTGCACCTGCAGAACGTGCAGATCGTCGCAGTGTGACAGCCTATCGCAGACGGGCCAAAAACGCAGTTAAATCATCGGTGTGATGGTGGATATGGTCGGCCTCATGAGGCTCGGGCGCGACGTGCACAGTGCGCATTCCCATCGCGTGCGGAGCAGCCAGATTCCGGGGGTCATCCTCGAACATGGCCGCTTGTTCTGTATCGATTCCATCCTGGGTAAATATCGCCTCGAACGCGGCTTTTTCGGGCTTCGGGCGATAGCCCGCATGCTCGACGCCATAGATTGCATCGAACAGCCCGGCAAGACCACGCGCTTCAAGCACCCGTTCGGCGTAGGGCGCGCTGCCATTGGTGTAAACAATGCGGCGGCCGGGCAGGGACCGGATGTGGTCGGCCAGTTCGGCGTCGGGGTCAAGGTGGCTCATATCCACCTGATGAACCGCGTGCAGATAGGGGTCAGGGTCCAGATCATGCTCGGCCATCAAACCGGCCAGCGTCGTGCCGTATTGCCGCCAATAGTACGAGCGCAGACGGTCCGCCTCGGCCCGCTCTACACCGATGGCCTGCACGACGTAATCCGTCATCAGCATCTCGATCTGGTCGAACAGTCGCATATGCGGCGGGTAGAGTGTATTGTCGAGGTCGAACACCCATTGGGTGACGTGAGAAAAAGCAGGTTTGACCATGGTTTGGGTTTAGGGCGCTGCGACACGGTTTTCAATGCCGCACTTGATCCGCAGGGCAAGTGACGGATAGACATGTTCGAACGAGGAGACGAACCACCCCATGCCCCAAGCCAGACAACCGTCCAAAGACGCCTACCGTCTTATTCTCGAAGCGATAGACGTTGGCGTTTACAAACCCGGCGACCGTCTGGTTGAAAGCGAGCTTGCGGAACGGTTCGGGGTCTCACGGACCCCAATTCGCGAAGCGTTGCAGCGGCTTGAGACGCAATCGCTGCTGGAACGGGACGGCCGGTCGCTGATTGTGGCCTCGCTTGACCACAACCAGATGGCCGAATTGTATGTCGTAAGACGCGAGTTAGAGGGGCTGGCTGCAAAGTTGGCGGCCAAGCATGCCACCGAAGAAGAGATCAGGGTGTTGCAGGATATGGTGGCCGCCGATGACGAGCTTGTCGGCGACCCGTCGGCTTTGTCGCGCGCGAACAGGCGGTTTCACGAGCAGATACACCTCGCCTCGCACAACCGTTATCTGGTTCAGCAGCTTGACCTCGTGCATCGCACGATGGCGCTTATGGCCACCACATCCCTGGCCGTGCAGGGGCGCGGTGAAATCGCGCAGAGCGAACACAAAGGCATTGTCGAGGCCATCGCTGCACGCAATGAACAAGCGGCTGAACGTGCGCTGAAGGACCATATATCGGTCGCTTTCATGACCCGCCTGAAACAGGATGCAGTTCTGCGCGAGACCTGATCATTGAGGCAGCATGTCTTCCTCAATGGCTTGGCCATGTTGCGTTTTGTCCCAGAAAAATGGGTTCAATACCAACTCCCAAAGGGCTTTGTATGCGGCCAAAACACCCAATGGGAAGTAAAGCGGCATTGTTGGTACCCATGGCAGCAAGAACCGTCTTTCCCGGGCCGATACAGCAATGAAACCAACGGCTGCGTTGGTGATCTCGGCGGTCAGGAACAGGGCCACCAATGCAGCCAGCATGGACCGTGAGAGGATCGGGTCTAAGGGGCTGGGCAAGCCAAAGCTCGTCAGCCAAAACAGCCAGAGAACCGGGGCCAGCAGGAACTGTCCAACGGTCCCAAGAAAAAAAGCCTGTACACCCAGAAACCTAAGGATACCGAGATCCCTGAGCAATTTCAGGGGAGAGCGCATGTGAACAAGATACGTCACCATGAAGCCTTTAAGCCAACGAGAACGCTGTTTGACCCAAGGCCACGCGTGAAAATTTGCCTCTTCATAAGTGGCGGTATCGACGATCTCGGTACGATAGCCTGCACGTGACAGACGTACACCCAGATCGGCGTCCTCGGTGACATTGTGGGCATCCCACCCGCCCAGTTCCAACAGCTTGTCGCGCCGGAAAAAGAATGTTGTTCCACCCAGCGGCACCACAAGCCCTAGCCGTGCGATGCCCTGCAGCACGACCCGAAACCAGCCGTTGTATTCAATGGTAAAGCAGCGCGACCGCCAGTTGGTACGTGGATTGTAGTAGTCAAGAACACCCTGCAGGCAGACGACATCTTCGTCCGCTTGTGCGAAGTGTCGGGCGACGCGTTCGATCTGGTCCGGCTGCGGTGCATCTTCGGCATCCCAGACCCCCAAAATGTCGCCGCGACAGAAGTCCAGGGCAAAGTTCATGGCGCGAGGTTTGGTAGTCAGCCCGTTCAGTTCAGGCACTTCGACGCTCCTGATCCAACTGGGCAGATCGACACCGGAAAGAGTGGTGCGCGTCACATCGTCAGATTCTTCCAGCACCAGAATGACATCCAGCAGTGCCTTGGGGTACGTGAGTCTTTGTAAACGTCGAATGAGCGCACCGGCGATCTCGCGCTCTTTGTAGAGCGGAACCATGATGGACACACGCGGCAACACCCGTGGCGGCCCTGACGAGACTGGGTCGGCACGGCGCATTGCTACCTGCCACAAGAACCCGAACAGGCCAAGAAGGCGAAAACACGCAAACAAGATCAAACTGAACACCGCAGCCGCAACCAATACGGCCAGTCCGACTATCGGAAAGGCGGCAAAAGACACCAAAACCCCCGACAATACCGCAGCAGACCCAACGCGTGACTTCGGGGTCCATGAGCGACAGCTCTGGTCCAGATCAACGCGGGTTTCGGCTGCCTTGGCCAATGTCTCAGAGAATATTTGAGCAATAGCTTTGTCGATCTGATCGGGGGCGACAAGCACGGGCATGACGGTAAACCCCGCATCCTGCAAGCCGCCGCGTACGTCAGGAAACAAGTCAGCCCGCGCCGTGGCAACCAGCAAGATGGGGCCGATACGTTGCCAGGGAATGACGTTATGGGTCAGCCAGAACTCGACTGGTTTTATCTTGCACAGCTCCGGCGAGGGCGGAGACCTATCGAAATCGGCAATTTGAAGACCGGTTTGATCTGACAAGGCATTGAGTACATCCCGACGGTCGACCCAACCTTCGGACACGAGTATCTCGCCCAACGGGGATCTTTGCCAAGATTGCATGAACAACGCTTCGTCAAGCTGGGATTGAGTGATCAAGCCGCGGTCGACAAGACAAGTCCCTAACGGCTTGCGGATCCGCGCGGGTATCGGCGCAGCCTGCGCGAAATGATGTAGATTTAGTTCGACCATAAAGAAACAACCCTGACGCGAAGCTTGCGCGGCAGGGTTGTTCAACTTGGGTTAACAACAGGTTAATCATAACCAGTCTGGCTTTTAAGCCCGCGTTTTTCTTTCCGACATCGCCTCGGCAAAGCGTTCGAACAGGTAAAAACTGTCCTGCGGTCCCGGCGAAGCCTCGGGGTGATGCTGCACGGAATAGACGGGGCGACCCGTCATGCGAATGCCGCAGTTCGACCCGTCGAACAACGAGCGATGCGTTTCCACCACACCATCCGGCAGCGATTGTGCGTCCACCGCAAAACCGTGGTTCATCGAGGTGATTTCAACCTTCCCGGTTTCCATGTCTTTCACAGGGTGGTTGGCACCGTGGTGACCGTGGTTCATCTTGACGGTTTGACCGCCAAGCGCCAGTGCCAGCATTTGGTGGCCAAGGCAGATGCCGAAAACCGGAAGGTCAGTGGTGTCCAAAACCTCTTTGATCATCGGAACAGCGTATTTACCGGTGGCCGCCGGGTCGCCGGGGCCGTTCGACAGGAAGATACCGTCAGGATTATGCGCCAGAACTTCGGCTGCTGTTGCTGTGGCCGGCAGCACGGTCACGTCACAACCGGCCGAGGCCAGACACCGCAGGATGTTTCGCTTTGCGCCGTAGTCGATGGCGACGACCTTATGCACGGGTGCTTCCTGCCGGGTATAGCCGTCAGGCCAAGCCCACCGCATTTCATCCCAACGATAGCTTTGTGCGCATGTGACTTCTTTGGCCAGATCCATGCCTTCGAGCCCGGCAAATGCGCGGGCCGCTGCGACCAATGCTTCAATGTCGAAATTACCCTCGGGGTCATGGGCCAAGGCGACATGCGGCGCGCCTTGCTGGCGGATAGCGCGGGTCAGACGCCGGGTGTCGATCCCACCTATGGCGATGCGACCGCGACGGACAAGCCACGCCTTCAATTCTTCGGCAGACCGCCAATTCGACGGCTCAGTCGGGTCCCATTTAACGACCATCCCGGCGGCAACGGGATCACCGGTTTCGTCGTCTTCGGGGTTTACACCGACATTGCCGATATGAGGAAAAGTAAACGTCACGACTTGCCCCGCATAAGACGGATCGGTCATGATCTCCTGATATCCGGTCATGGCGGTGTTGAAGCACAGTTCAGCCACGGTCTGACCGGTTGCGCCGAAGCCCATCCCGTAGAATAGTGTTCCGTCGGCCAAGGCCAGACATGCGGTGGGCTTGGTCGGTGCATTCTGGGCCATCGGGCGACTCTCCTTTTAGGTAAACCGGCGCATACCTAAGGGCGTTATGGCGCTGGGTCAAGCCTGTTCAAATTTTCGGCTATTTAGTGAAATCAATGGGTTAGATATATTCGTCCCCTGTTGTGTCGCGCTTTTTGTTTCGATAAGGTCGGGGTTCCTTTTCCATGGGGATGGACAGATCATATGGATATGCGAGCACGGGTGAACACTGCCCTGAAGCAAGCGATGAAAGACAAAGAGACCGAGCGTTTGTCGACGCTACGGCTTATCAATGCTGCGATCAAAGACCGCGACATCGCGTCACGAGCGTCTGAAAATGAAGAGGCCAAGGGCTGTGGCGACGTTGAGGTCCTTGAAATCCTTGGTAAAATGACCAAGCAGCGCAAGGAAAGCGCGCGCGCCTACGAAGAAGGTGGACGCCTTGACTTGGCTGAGCGCGAACTTCGCGAGGTTGAAGTTATTGAGGAGTTTTTACCCAAACAGTTGGATGATGATGAGGTCTCAAAAGCTATTCAGACCGCAATCACGGCCACAGGCGCCGGATCCATTCGGGATATGGGCAAGGTGATGGGCGAGTTAAAAACGCGTTACACCGGACGTATGGATTTTGGCAAAGTAGGCCCAATGGTTAAAGATCATCTTTGCGCTGCTTCGGGTGGCTGACAGATCATCCTTAGAACTTGGGGCTGTTACGCGGCTGGTTCGCGAAGTTTCCGTTTCAGATCGTCATAAAGTGCGATTCGTTCGTCTTCGGACAGAAAAGCCCCGATTTCTACTTCGCGCCCGTCTCCTATCAGGGTAACGTAGTGCGGCACTGGCCCACCTTTTTCGTGCATTTCGGGCCGTGCCCAGTATCGGTTGCAAGACCATTCCTGCTGCTGTTTTCCCGGTGTGTGGTGGATCAACCGGGCTTGCGTACCAGTCAAAGTCAGAACTTCGAACATGCTGCGCGCGCGATAGTTTGTCTGGATTGCAAGCCACAGGCCTAAAACGGTCAGAATGAGAAATGGCAGCAACCCCCACAGAATGACTGACCCCAGCATTGCAAGCAGCGGGATCAGACCAAACAGAAATACTGACAGGATCACGGTCATCGCACCGCGCGGTGGCAACGAGTTATGCGGCCAAAGACGCAATTCCTGCTCTGTCTCAGAGGTTTGATTCCATTGGTATGGCATAGCCGAAACCTAGCGCAAAGCTTGGTTGTGTCGAAGGGGAAATGATCAGGCTACGTGACCCACACGCGCCCAGGACAGCGCATCATCCAGCCGGTCATCTCCCCAGAAAACCTCGCCGTTGACGACAAGGCTGGGGGCACCAAAAACACCCAGTTTTTTGGCCTGTTCAGTTTCTGCCTCTAGCGCTGAAACCGTATCGGGGCTGCGGGCGCGCGCCAGAACCATGCGCGGGTCTTTCTGACACCTGTGCAACGCTTCGGTGATTGCGGTTTCGCTGCCAGCTTCGATATTGTCGTCGAACCAGATGCGATACAGAATCTGGGTAAAGGTCTTGCCCCACCCATCATCCATGCCCAGCAAGGCGACCTGATTGGCCAGCGCCAGGTCAGAGATCGGGTAGGGAGCAGGGAGCCGCGCGTGTATATGGTACTTTGCTGCCCGACGTTCGATATCCCGCCACATATAGGCAGATTTTACCGGCTTGCCCGCGAAGGGTATGTTGCGCTGCTCTGACATGACCGTTCGCACGTTGAAAGGTCGCCATTTCACGGCAACATCATTCTCAGCGCACCAATCGTCCAGACGCATGACTGTCAGGAACGTATAGGTGCTGCCAATGGAATACCAAAAATCAATCTCAGGCATGAGGATACCTCGGGTTGCCGGTTGAACCGCCAGTATCAGCATAGCCGATTTTCGCGACTCGTGCGACGGTTCAGCAGTCGATACCGGTAGCAAGAAAAAACCCCGCCGTTTAGGCGGGGTTTCTTTACGTTTGCTGGATTAGTGCGCGTGGCCTTTGTCCCAGTCTTCCTGCTTTGGAAGCTGCTCGAACGTGTGCTCGGGCGGAGGTGAGGGCAGGGTCCATTCCAAAGTATCCGCGTATTCGTTCCACGGGTTCGGACGTGTCTCTTTGGCACCGCGGAACAGGGCGTAGAAGACGATGCCGAAGAACAGCAGGAATGAGGCGAACGAAATGAACGCACCAATCGACGACACGAAGTTCCACTGAGCGAAAGCCTCAGGGTAGTCGATGTAGCGGCGCGGCATGCCCTGACGGCCGAGGAAGTGCTGCGGGAAGAAGGTCAGGTTCGCACCGATGAAGAACATCCAGAAGTGCACCTTGCCCCAGAACTCCGAGTACTGACGACCCGTCATCTTCGAGAAGTAGAAGTACACTCCTGCAAAGATGGCGAAGACTGCACCCAAGCTCATCACGTAGTGGAAGTGCGCGACGACATAGTAGGTGTCGTGATAGGCGCGGTCGATACCGGCCTGCGACAGAACCACACCGGTCACACCGCCTACGGTGAACAGGAACAGGAAGCCGAAGGCAAACAGCATCGGTGTCTTAAACTCGATCGAGCCGCCCCACATGGTCGCGATCCACGAAAAGACCTTAACCCCTGTTGGAACCGCAATAACCATCGTGGCTAGCATAAAGTAAGCCTGCTGCCGCAGCGACATGCCAACTGTGTACATATGGTGCGCCCATACGACAAAGCCCAGCACCCCGATCGCGATGATCGCCCATACCATCGGCAGATACCCAAAGATCGGCTTGCGAGAGAATGTGGCGATCACGTGACTGATAATGCCGAACCCAGGCAGGATCACGATGTACACTTCGGGGTGGCCGAAGAACCACAGGATATGCTGGTACAGGATCGGGTCACCACCACCTGCCGGATCGAAGAAGGTGAAACCAAAGTTACGGTCCATCAGCAACATGGTGATTGCGCCGGCCAAAACTGGCAACGACAATAGAATCAGCCACGCGGTGACGAAGATCGACCAGCTGAACAGCGGTACCTTGAACAAAGTCATGCCGGGGGCACGCATGTTCAGGAACGTCGTGATCATGTTGATCGCGCCGAGGATCGAAGAGGCGCCCGATACGTGCACGGCAAAGATCGCTAGATCCATGGACATGCCGCCCTCGGTCGTCGATAGCGGCGGATACAGGACCCACCCAACACCTGAGCCAAGCTGATCGTTGCCTCCGGGACTCAGCAGCGAAGCCACGCCCAGAGACGTGCCAGCGACGTACAGCCAGAAAGACAGGTTGTTCATCCGCGGGAACGCCATATCCGGCGCACCGATCTGCAACGGCATGAAATAGTTACCAAATCCGCCGAACAGTGCCGGGATAACCACAAAGAACATCATAAGAACACCGTGATAGGTGATCATTACGTTCCAAAGATGTCCGTTAGGGGTGCAAGGATCGGCCATGAAGCCTTCGAGGCACATGTATTGCACACCGGGGTGCATCAGCTCGAGCCGCATGTAGACGGTCATCGCGACCGAGATCAAACCAGCCAGAGCTGAAAAGATCAGGTAGAGAATCCCGATGTCTTTGTGGTTGGTCGACATGAACCAGCGGGTAAAGAACCCACGCTGATCTTCATGATCGTGACCATGAATGGCTGCGTCTGCCATTATAGGTGCCTCCTGTTGCATATGCACCGCGCAGCCGGATCTCTCCAACGCGCGGGATTCCTGCTGGTTTTAAATTGCGTTGAACGCGCCTTCAATGGCGGAGTTTGATCTGGATCAAGAATAATTGTCGCGGGTAGGAGGGGATGCCGCGAAATCGTTGCCATTGATGCGATGTATTTGGCGGCTGAGTTAGCGATTTCAATGGGTCTTTAAGGCCCTGGTCTGAAGCAGCGCAGAGTTCCACCTTGACCCCCGGTGAACAGGGCCGCAGAACTACGCCAACACTCGAAATCGGAGAAAGAGTATGGCCGCCTACGATCCCGAAAACATCTTTGCAAAGATCCTGCGCGGGGAAATCCCTTCAACCCGCGTGTACGAGGATGAGGAAACGTTGGCCTTCATGGATATCATGCCGCGGTCAGACGGGCACCTGCTGGTGATCCCGAAAACGCCCTGCCGCAACTTGTTGGATGCAACCCCTGAGCAACTTGCCGCCGTGACTGCAACCGTTCAGAAACTGGCGAAAGCTGTGGTCACGGCGTTTGATGCGGATGGTGTGACCGTCCAGCAATTCAATGAGGCCGCCGGAGGGCAAGAGGTGTTCCACCTGCATTTCCACATCCTGCCGCGTCAGGAAGGTGTCGCGATGCGGCCACCCGGGAAGATGGGTGATTTCGACCTGATTGCCAAACACGCAGACAAGATTAAGGCCGCTCTGGCCTGATCCGTTGCGATGTATGTCGGGCCGTGGAGGCTGGACTGTTGCGACAAAGCCAAGGCGAGAATCCCATGGCGTCTGCCGCCGCTGTGAGTCACTAGGCTGCTAATTGTATGGGAACGATTCGCTACGTTTCTGGAAGAAAATTGCCGTTCCGATTGGGGATCGGAACGGCAGACTCGTAACCAAACACTTTTCCGGTACCTAAAACAATCAGGCTATCCGGTTAACACACCACTCACTCCAGAACGGTTAAATTACATTAGCCGTAAAGCGACGTTTTGTATTCGGCAGAGTGTGTATTTCCCGAAATAACCCCAGATTCAGCGATCTTATTGCTGAAATTCAGCCCCGCATGGAAACAAAGCGAATTTGGCTCGCCCATTGTCAATTGACCTGGGGGAAAACAAACGATTCGGTCGCGCTCAGGCTTCGACCGGTTCGAAATATTCCGCAAAGGTTTTTTGAAGGGCGGCGTCAACATCGGCCATTGTCACCGGCAAGCCGAGATCGACCAAAGAGGTCACGCCATGTTCGGTGATGCCGCATGGGACGATGCCGGAAAAATGCTCAAGGTCTGGTTCAACATTGATCGAGATGCCGTGAAAGCTGACCCATTTGCGCAGACGCAGGCCAATGGCTGCGATCTTGTCCTCGGCGGGGCGTCCGGCTGCGGTTAACGGTTTGTCGTCCCGCCGTACCCAGACGCCGACGCGGCCATTGCGAATCTCACCCTTAACGCTGAATTCCGCTAAGGCTGCGATCACCCAGTTCTCAAGCTTTTTGACAAACTCACGCACGTCCTTGCCACGCGTGTTGAGATCCAGCATGACATAGGCCACACGCTGACCGGGGCCGTGATAGGTGTATTCCCCGCCGCGTTTGGATTCATAAACTGGAAACCGATGAGGGTCTGTCAAATCCTCGATCCGGGCCGATGTTCCAGCCGTGTAGAGCGGTGGATGTTCCAGCAGCCAGATGCATTCATCCGCTTCACCCGCCGCGATTGCAGCCACGCGCGCCTCCATAAAGGCAACGGCTTCGGTGTAATCGGTCAAACCATCGGTGATCTTCCATTCCATGACGGTTTCTTATCGCGCGGACGCAGCAAGGGAAAGGGGTCAGGCGGCCTCGGCCATACAGCGGTGCAGAATCTGGCGGTACGCGTCCACACCTTGCGCCCCTGTCACTAGGTATTTGCTGCCAAACACCATCGACGGTACGCCGGAAATGCCACGGCTGGTCCAGAACTCCTGCTTTTCGCGCACGGAGCCGACCTGCTGGCCGGATTCGAGTACCGATCGCGCAGCCTCGGCGTCCAGTCCGGCCTGAGAGACCGCATTCAAGAGGGTATCAACTTCAGAAATGTCTTTCTGGTCGGTGAAATACGCCTTGAACAAAGCCAATTTCAGTGGGTGTTGACGACTCTGCGTCTCTGCCCAGTCCAGCAATTGATGCGCTGAAAAGGTGTTCATGATCCGGCTGTCATCGTCGAAGTTGAACGCAAACCCCAGTTCGGCCCCCAGTTTCGTCAACTGTTGCCGTGCCTGCTGGCTTTGATCCAGCGTCGATCCGTATTTCTCCATTATATGCTCGCGCAGGTTCTGGCCTTCCGGTGGCATGGCCGGGTTCAATTCAAAAGGATGCCACCTGATACGCGCCTGTATACCTGTTTGCTGCAAGGCCTGATCCAGTTGCAGAAATCCGACAATACACCAAGGGCAGACAACGTCCGACACGATGTCAACTTGAACAGCGGGGTGTGTATCGGCGGCAGACATATTCATGCTCCTTGCGGTGTGTTGCGTTGTACCTTGTCGGTACAGAATACGGCACCTTAAAGGAATTCAAACCGGCGTGTTTTTTGCCTCTTCACATCCTGATCGTCAGCGTCTATATGCCCCTCTACCAAGTCACTGGTAGTGCGGTCGTGGCGGAATTGGTAGACGCGCAGCGTTGAGGTCGCTGTGGGGTAACACCCGTGGAAGTTCGAGTCTTCTCGACCGCACCAAGTGATGGACTGTCTCAATCCTTTTCGACAAACTTGAAGGCCACCAAACCTTCTTGGGGTGGATGACCAGATGTCTTGGGGCTTTGCCTTACAGCAGATTAAGTCGAACTGTTAACGTTCCCGCCCAGACAGAACATCAAGCAATCATCGGCCGAATGCAGGCCGTGTTGAAGGATGGTTGTCTCGGGCACCCACGTCACAATCACGGATCCGTGCGGCTTCGATTGACTGGTTCAATTACAGTCTCGCCGCGGTACGTTCGGATGTGTATGACAAGGGGTAACGAAAGTCGGGAAGTATTGATGTCGCAGGCCATTACCGTATTCACCACCATGAAGAACGAAGGCCCATACATGTTGGAATGGGTCGCATTCCATAAAACGATCGGGGTGGATCACTTTGTGATCTTTACCAACGATTGTGAGGATGGCACGGACGATATCGCCCGCAGATTGCAGGACCTTGGGCTGGCGACACATGTCGTGAACGAAGTGAAAGAGGGCGGCAACCCGCAGCACCAGATGCTCCGACAGGCGCGACGACAGCCGAAGGTCAAAGAGGCGGACTGGCTGTTGTGCCTTGATGTGGATGAGTTCTGGAATATCCGACACGGAGACAACAGCTTTGGCGCACTTATCGCTGAGGTTGAGAGCCGCGCGGGTCGACCGGTGGATGCAATCTCATTCGCGTGGAAGCTGTTTGGAAGTTCCGGAAACATCAGTTTTGAAGACAAACCAGTGACCGAGGCTTTTGCGATGGGGGATACAGAATTTCCGTATCACTCGGGCCGGGCCTATGGTCTTAAGACTCTGTTTCGCAACAACGGTAAGTTTACCCGCTTCGGGCCGCACCGCCCAAAAGGAATCGCGCAAGGCAAGGCGGCTGAGATTGCGTGGTCTGATGCGGGTGGCAAGTTGTTTCCGGCTGACAAAGTGGGGTGGCGGGCTTGGCGTGGGTTCGACCATTCGCTTGGGCGGCTGCATCATTATTCGGTCCGGTCTTTGGATGGCTTTTTGATCAAGCGTGACCGCGGGCGCACCAATCACATCAAGGTGGATCAGGGCCAGTCCTATTGGCAGGACATGAATGCAAACAAAAAGCCCGACCCGTCTATCCAGCCCATCGCTCGGCGTGCCGCACCGCTGTTGGAAAAGCTAAAAGCGGACGAAACCCTGGGGGCGCTGCATAAACAGGCCTGTGATTGGCACCGGGCCAAGATCGCCGAAATCAAGATGCGCCCGGATTGGGTGGATTTTCGGCTGTGGCTGGCAGATAATCTAATCTGAGGATCATGGCAGACGACCTATCGAAACAGCAGTTGAAACCTGATCACCCCGACCGAAAAACGGGGTTCGAACGCATTTTGACCGATCCCGCTCCACCGTGGTTTGTTGAGCTTTACCCGGGTGGCGATGGCGCAGGTTTCCTGCAAAAGCTTGAACGGCATTCGGTGTTGTTTCACCATCGCTCTGCGTCTCAGTTGGTTGTCAGCTTTGACAATATCGCCAACGCCAACGATCTGTCTTTTGCCCGCGAGCCCTGGGGGTGGAAGTTCTTTCGTGATGCGGGCTGGTCTCATATGGGGGTCTTTGCACGCACCAAGGCATGGTACCGTGACCCCGAGATCATCACCTATTTCCAGAACCGCGCGGCAGAAGGCTTTTTCAAACAATTCGATCAGGTTGTCTTTGCCGGGGCTTCGATGGGTGGGTTTGGGGCGCTGGTCTTTTCCGGGCTGGTGCCGGGCGCAAATGTTGTCGCGTTTAACCCGCAAACATCGCTGGATGAACGGCTGGTGCCTTGGGAAACAAGATATCGGTTCGGGCAGGTGCAGGATTGGGATCTGCCCTTGGGGGATGCCGCACAAACGGTGAAACGCGCCGGTAAGGCTTATGTTTTTTATGATCCGTTCTTCGATCTGGATCGACGGCAGGTTACGCGGTTGCAAGGCGATAATGTCGTGCTCCTAAAAACTTGGTTTTCGAACCATTTTGCGGCGCCGATGCTTAGAAAGCTGGATATTCTGAAGCCCGTGATGTTGAAGGCAATGGATGGTTCGCTTGAACCCGGCGAATTCTATCGAATGATGCGCGCGCGTCGAAACCTTCCGATGGTCATGCGCGCGATCGAGGCGCAGGCGGGTGAGCGCCATCCCAAATTGGTCCGGCAGGCGCGCCAGAGGTTCCGGTTACTGCGCCGCGCCACTATGGCCGAGGGCGAGAGGTCCCAATGACGTCAGCAAAAGGGGTGTTCATTGGACAGCGCAAAGACAGGATGGGTGCGCGCCTGCTGATGATGCTGACCTGCATTCGTTTGGCCGAGGATTTTGGCACCGCTTACAAGGTCAATTGGTTCCCGCAAGGGTCTGACGCGCCGGAATTGGATCAGCCGCAAGAGTTGTTCACACAGGATTGGATGGATGCGCATTTCCTTGATGCCGAGGAGTTTGACAGGCTCAACTCTCAGGCTTTGCCGATCTGGGCCTTTCAGGGCGACAACTCTGCCGAGCGCCTGATCGCGCATCTGAATGATGGTCGCTCGGTTCTGGTTGAGGAAGGGTTCGAGGTTTTGGCCTTTCCGTGGGAGGATATCGAAACCATTCGCCCAAGGTATCGGGATTTCATCCATCGGATCGGTTTTACCAACGAAATTCGAAAGGTCATGGCGCGCGCCGATGAAAAACTGTCGGGGCAGGGCGTGTCAGCCTACCATATCAGACGAGGCGACATCCTGAACGGTTTGCCCTGGAAGCACACGACATGGCCCGCAAAAATCGAACCCGAAGAGCTTTACGAGGCGCATCTTGAGGCAAACGCCGGGCAAACAGCCATCATGTTTTCCGATCAGCCTGAACTAATCACCCGGTTTCAAAACCGGTATCCGCAAGTGCTGCGGATGTCGGATATTGCGGATGTGTCGGGCATGACCCGAGCGCAGGGCGACTTTCTTGAACTCTACACCATGTCACGGGCCGAGCAGGTGATTGCGCCCTACATCTCGGCGTTTTCAATGGCGGCGGCCAGAATTTCCGGCCGGCAACGTTTGGTGTTCAAAGATGTTCTGACCGAGCAACAAATGTCAGAGGCGAACCTTCGGGTGATTGGTCGTGTTGCCAAGGGGCCAAAGGCCTTCTTGAATGTCTCTGAGGCGTCGCATGTTTACGCCAAGGCAGCGCAATATCTGGCGGCGAACGACCAGTTTGAACAAGCATACGCGCTTGCGAAACCCATTCTCGAAGAAAACCTAGACAACGCGTTTATGCCGGTTTTGCAGGCGCTAAACTGTTTTTGCCTGTCCAATTGGAAAGAATGTGAACGTCTGGCCGAGGAAGGATTGAAGAATGCCAATCTTTGGCCCGAGGACTACGCCGTTCTTCTGGCTATTCGGGCCGCCACCTTGGGGGCGCAAAAAAAACGTTGGTCGGCAAGTCGAAACCTGGCACGTGCTTTTTGGGCCAAACCTCTGCGCCCGGACGTGGTGGTGTTGAGCTCGCGAATGCTGTACCGAGATCAGGTGTCTTTCCGGCTCTTTCCGCCCGCAGACTGGCGCCTTCAAAGAGAAGTTCGGCGTCAACGTTTCCCTCCCTTTAACAACCTCTATCTGGTGCAACATAAGGTGCTGGCCAGACAGCCGTGCAACTTCGATCTTATCTTGTTGGATTGGTCTGATCTGACGTTGGACCAAAAGGCGCGCAGGCTTCTTGACGACCGTTTCCGATTAGAGCGTCTGCAAGAGAGCTTTGGTAATCTGATACGCATCGAACACGATGATCCATCCGTATCCGCCGCCCAAGCGATGCTGAGTTGGTACTTGGGCGTATCCAGTCTTGCAGAAACGATAGACGTGATGCGAAAAACCTCAGCGGATTGGCCGGAAAACCCGCTTTATCACAAGAGATTGGCAACACTGTACGAGGCCGATGCGGACCAGACGCGTGCTCAACTGATGTTGGCCGACGCTTTGGCCTGTGATCCCGGCAACCCTTTTCTGATTTTCGCAATGGGAAAGTTCCTGGAAAGAAAAGGCGCTCAAGACCAAGGGCAAAATCAGATCATTCAGGCCGCTGACATTGACGACAATACCCCAGTCATTCAAGGCGAAGCCGGGCAAATCTACCTTCGGCGGGGGGAAAAGGAAAAGGCGAGGCCCTACTTACAAAAAGCTCATGACCTGTTCCCACCATTCAAACGGTTTGCCAACCAGTTGGCGCGCGCGCGATGAGAATGGTAGCGCCTTTCAGAACGACTCCGGGTCGCTCTTGGCTGCTGCGGCTAGTCGGTTTAGGCTGCACCCCGAGCGGATACCGCAGAACATCAAGCGCAGGTTCAAAAAGCGGTACAATACGAGGCGAATAAGTGTCTGATCAAGACCCCCGATACATCAGCATCACCCCGATGAAGAATGAAGGCCCGTTTGTGCTGGAATGGGTGGCCCATAACCGTGCGATTGGCGTCGACCAGATGGTCGTGATGACCAATGATTGCATAGACGGCACGGACGCCTTGCTAAAGCGGCTGGAGACGATGGGTATTCTAACCCATGTCGACAACAATTCGCGACGCCAGAGCAGCCCGCAAAAACGTGCGTATAGAAAGTTTCTGAAAATGGACGTCGCACAACCCCACGATTGGGTGATCGTGATAGATGCTGATGAGCATATAAATGTGAAAACCGGAGACAATACGCTGCGCGCGCTGACCGGCGCCATCCCGGACGCCAAAATGATCTCGATGACATGGCGGCTTTTCGGAAACGCGGGTGTCGAACGGTATGAGGATCGGTTCGTTTCGGATCAGTTTCGATTGGCTGCGCAAGAACAAAAACACCGCCCGCCGCAGGCGTGGGGGTTCAAAACTATGTTCCAAAGACAACTTTGGACTGCGCTGGGCGTCCACCGGCCCAAGCGCCCCGCAGTGGAGACCATGCAGGAGTGCCACTGGTATAACGGATCAGGGCAGCTGATGCCGGATCGCTATTTCACCGGCAGCTGGCGGTCCGCGCGGGATTCCGTCGGATACGATCTGGTGCAGATCAACCATTACGCGCTGAAGTCCTGCGAAAGCTATCTGGTCAAGAAAATGCGCGGGCGGGCCCATCACCTGGGCGATAGCCTTGGTATGGATTACTGGAACATGATGAACCACAACGCCGAGGAGGATGGCTCGATCGATGTCATTCTGGACCGCAAGCGCGACCACTATTATGAGATGTTGTCAGACCCCGAAATCGCACGGCTGCACCATTTGTCCTGTGATCTGCACCGACAGAAGATTGCGGAACTTCGGGCGCAACCCCAAATGCGGGATCTGATGCGGCAAATGACGGCGGATTTTGCGGCAAGCTCAAAGGAATGAGCGGGTTTACGTCTCAAGCAGGAGGCCTCTGATGCTTTGGCTGCATATCGGCATGCCCAAAACTGGGACGACGGCGCTACAGTCCTATGTGCGCCAGAACAAGGCGCAGCTGGCTGATGTCGGTCTGCATTACATGGAGGCTGGCCGCCGCCGCGCGGAGGGGAGCAATCGTCTGGCGATCAGTCACAACTCAATTGCCTTCCACATAAATCAGAGTAACAAGCCGATGGACCCGTTCCATGAGCTTATGGCGATCGAGTATCAGATGCACGGCGATCAGATCTGTCTGGTGTCGTCCGAGATGTTTTACTCTTGTGACCTGACTAGGCTGGCACAGGCGTTTGCCGAAATCCCCGCGCGCGAGATGCGGATCACCTTCTACTGCCGCCGCTACTCGGATTTCTTTGAGGCAGATTACAAGCAGCGCGCCAAGAATGGCCGATTGGCTACCATCGGGTCCGCGTTCGTCAGGGACCGGTTGGCAACAATAAAAGCCAACCCGGACACCTTCAGCTTCTCGGCGAAAGCGCAGCAAATTCGGCAGGCTTTTCCCGGTGTTGAAATCGTACCAATGCTGTATGACCGTGCGCAAATGGTACAGGGTCATGTTGTGGATGATTTCATGTCGCGGATCGGCGTCGCGTTGCCGGATGGTGGGGCGGTTGACCGGCCGTCGAACCTGTCTCAATCGCGTGCAGCAAGCGAGGCGTTTGGCATCGTGTCACGGGCAATGGGGCGCAAGGAGAGCCGCCAACTCCGTCGGCAAGTGGCAAGCGATCCGGTCATGATCCGGCGATATGATGTGTTGGAGCCGGATGAACGCGCTTGGTTGGATCAGTACCTGACCACGAAAGACGTCGCGTTTCAGCAAGAGTTCTTCCCCGACCGGCCCGGTTTGTTCGACCCGGTCGAGTTAAGCGAGGAAGACCAGAAGTTTCGTCGCGATACTCCCGAAGAGTATGAAGCGCTAAGTCGCGCATCCGAAATCGTTTTCCGAATGACGTTGAAAGCCTGAGCATTACGGCTCGACGACAATTTCCTGACGCTGGCGACCCGTTGTCTTGTCAAATATCAGAATGCGATCGTCATCAGTCACCACTGCATACCAGTTGCTGCCGATGGTCACGGCTTGTGCTTTGGCCCCGTCGGGTAGGTCGACCTGATCGGGCAGGGTGGGGGTTCGGTCCGATAGCCGGATGACAATCAGGGCGAATGTCACTAGAACCCCGCCAATCATCACCGCGGTCAGCAGCATGACCATTCTCCGCAGCAGACGAAGCTGCGGCGTTTCCTGCGGTTCTTGGGGTTCGGAAGGGATAGTCATGGGCACCCGTCAGATTGAATTTCAGATCGCGGCCGATCCGCCGTCACGCCTTGATAAGGCGCTTTCGCGCGATGTGCCAGCCGAGGAAAACCTGTCGCGAACCCGATTGGCCAAGTTGATCGACGAAGGTGCTGTACTGATTAACGGTGTTGCGGCCATCGACCCAAAGGCCAAGGTGGTTGGTGGCGCAAGTGTCGCGATCACCGTGCCCGAGGCCGAAGACAGCCACATCGGCCCCGAGGACATCCCGCTGGAGGTTGTATTTGAAGACGATGACCTGATTGTCATCAACAAACCCGCAGGCATGGTTGTTCACCCCGCACCGGGGTCACCAAGAGGGACGCTGGTGAACGCGTTGTTGCATCATTGCGGTGATCATCTGTCTGGCGTCGGAGGGGTGAAACGGCCGGGAATTGTGCACCGGATCGACAAGGAAACCAGCGGTCTTCTGGTGGTTGCGAAATCAGACGCGGCGCATCACGGTCTGGCCGCTCAGTTCGAGGCACATACGGTCGAGCGGTATTACCGCGCTATTTGCTATGGCGTGCCCGATGCAAATGATCCGCGTCTGCGCGGTGTTAAAGGTGTCAGCTTTGAGCCCGGAAACATCATGCGCCTGACGACTCAGTTGGCGCGACACAAGACTGACCGGCAAAGACAGGCCGTCCTGTTTCACGGCGGGCGTCACGCGGTTACGCGGGCGCGCGTGGTTGAAACTTTTGGATCACCGGCAGGGCTGGCGCTGATCGAATGCTGGCTGGAAACCGGACGCACGCATCAGATTCGCGTTCATATGGCACATGCCGGGCATGGTCTGGTGGGCGATCCGGTTTACGGCGGCAAACGAAAACTGGCCGCAAAGGCGTTCAGCGTCACTTCGTCCGAGGCTGTTCGCGATTTTTCAAGACAAGCGCTTCACGCGGCTGTTTTGGGGTTTGAGCATCCCGTCACAGGTAAAAATATGCGGTTCGAGGCCGGTTTGCCCCATGACATGCAAACACTAATTGATCAACTTCACGCACCGCTGACATAAAATGCAAAGTTGCGTGAATAAGACTTTCTTAGGTTTCCTTTATCTAACGTTAATTCCAAACTGGTAATGTGACCTCTTGAACGAGTTGATATGGATGACCATATCCAATGTTAAAGACTTAAACATTTGTCGGAGGGACATGAAACATGGCAAATTACGCAAATCTCCCCGCGCCGACGCCAGAAGGCGGCCTGAACCGCTATATGCAGGAAATTCGCAAGTTTCCGCTGCTGGAACCGGAAGAAGAGTACATGCTTGCCAAGCGTTGGGTGGAAGAACAAGACACTGAAGCGGCGCATAAAATGGTGACATCGCACCTGCGCCTGGCGGCCAAGATCGCCATGGGGTATCGCGGCTATGGATTGCCGCAGGCCGAGGTGATTTCCGAGGCCAACGTAGGCCTGATGCAGGCGGTGAAACGCTTTGATCCCGAAAAAGGGTTCCGGTTGGCGACTTACGCCATGTGGTGGATTCGCGCCTCGATTCAGGAATACATCCTGCGGTCGTGGTCGCTGGTAAAACTGGGTACAACCTCGGCGCAGAAGAAGCTATTTTTCAACCTGCGCAAGGCCAAAGCGCGCATCGGTGCGTTGGAAGAGGGCGACCTGCGTCCTGAAAACGTCGCGCAGATCGCCAATGATCTGGGCGTGACAGAAGAAGAAGTCATCAGCATGAACCGCCGGATGTCCGGTGGGGATGCCTCGCTGAATGCGACCGTCGGGTCCGAAGGTGAAGGCACGATGCAGTGGCAGGATTGGCTGGAGGACGAAGATGCCGATCAGGCCGGAGATTATGAAGCTCGTGACGAATTGGACGCACGCCGCGAACTTTTGGCAGCCGCATTGGATGTTCTGAACGACCGGGAAAAAGACATCCTGACGCAACGCCGGTTGATGGACCAACCTGTGACGTTGGAAGAGTTGAGCGTGCAGTACAATGTCAGTCGCGAGCGTATTCGTCAGATCGAGGTTCGTGCCTTTGAAAAGCTGCAAAAAAAGATGCGAGAGCTGGCACGCGAAAAAGGAATGCTAAACGCGGTCTAAATCGCACCATTTGAGGAAAGCCCGCTTATCATGGCGGGCTTTTTTGTTACCGTCAGCCAACCTGGCTTCGCGTCACCGATCATTCCAAGAACCGCAAAGTACGGGACCCAGGAAACCAGCTTCAGTTGCCTTGCGCAAACATCTGACAAAACACCGGTTTTCGCGTAAACAATCTGTTTCCAGAAATCATACAGGCTTGTGAAATAGAAAAGCCTGACTTGAAGCCTTTTGATTGATAGAAATTCATAAAACCGAACTGTTAGCGTTAACCATCAGATTCGGCCAATGAATAACGAATCTTGGAGGAGAATATGCAAAAACCGGTTCAGTGGGGCGTTGTGGGCGCCGCTAAGTTCGCACGGCAATACATGGCTCCCGCGATTCATGCTGCCAACGGCGCGCGTTTGGCGGGGTTGGCGACGTCCAGTGCGGCAAAGGCTGAACCGTTTCAAGCCTTTTGCCCCGATCTGACGGTCTATGACAATTACGAAGCTTTGCTGGCGGACCCTCAGATTGAGGCAGTCTACATCCCCCTACCTAATCATATGCACGTGGAATGGAGCCTGAAGGCGCTGGAGGCCGGAAAGCACGTGTTGTGCGAAAAGCCGATGACCATGACAGCGAACGAGTTTTCGCCCTTGATCCAGAAACGGGATGAGACGGGTCTGCTGGCCGCCGAAGCATACATGATCGTTCATCATCCGCAGTGGCAGTTTGTGCGAAAGTTGATAGCCGACGGGGCTATAGGTAAACTTGTTCATGTGACTGGGGCGTTCAGCTTTGACAACCGCGCGGACACCGGAAACATACGAAACCGCGCGGAAACAGGCGGGGGCGGGCTTCGGGATATTGGTGTCTATGTGATCGGCAGCGCCCGGTTCGCGACGGGTCAGGAACCCACTAAGGTACAATCAGCGATCCGCTGGGAGGATGGAATAGACACGTTCACCGAAATTCGGGCGCAGTTCCCGGATTTCACCTATTCCAGCTATGTCTCAATCCGCATGCACCCGCATCAGGAGATGGTGTTCCACGGTGAAGGTGGGGTAATCCGTCTGACCGCTCCGTTTAATGCCCGTGTGTTCGGAGAGGCGCGTGTTGAGCTGCATCGACCGGGGCTTGAGGTTCAGGTCACACGTTTCCCCGGCGACGATCACTATAAACTTCAGGTCGAGGCGTTTTGCCGTTCGGTCCGCGACGGGGAGGCGTATCCATGTCCGCTGGAATTCTCACGCGGGACGCAACAGATGATTGACCTTGTGTTGGACCGGGCTGTTTCCCTCTGACTTGCCGCGCTGCGTTCCGCGGGTTTACTGTGTAAAACAGCAAATCAGGAGGAGAACATGGCTGGCGGCTGGGCGCGGGACGGCGCGGTGAGTGAACAGATAGAAGCGTCTATTTCGGACGAACTGGCGCGGATGCAGGCACGTAGGCGGCCTTCTGGCGATAGCCTCATCTATTGTGCTGAATGCGAAGAGCCGATCCCTGAAAAACGACGGATTGCCTTGCCTGGCGTCAAATTGTGCCTGGAATGTCAGCAAGAACGTGATGCAGCTTTTAGCTCACGTGGCGGTATAAATCGGCGTGGGTCAAAGGATAGTCAGCTTAAATAGTTGGATACGCCGGGATGTGCAGGAAGATCGAAACGTGCACATGCCCAGCAATCCCTGCGCAGACAAGTCATTTGGACATTTGCCACCAGCGAATAAGTAACCGAACATCCATTGCGGCCACCATTACGCCCAACGGGATCATCCAGAAACCCAACACGGGCAGGAACCCGAAAACACCACCAATAATCATGAGTATGCCTACGACGAACCGCAAACCACGGGGCACGGTTCGTCGGATGCGCGCAAGGATAGGGCGCAGTTTGGCCTTGAACGTGGCCCAGCGCCCATCCTTCGACGACGGTGTCACCCCTCCATCGCCTCAAGTTCGTCGATGAAGCCAGATATCATCGAAAGGCCTTTGTCCCAGAATTTGGGATCGCTTGCGTCCAGCCCAAACGGGGCGAGCAGCTCCTTGTGGTGCTTGGACCCACCAGCGCGCAGCATTTCGAAATACTTGTCCTCGAACCCTTCGGAACCGCTTTCGTAAACCGAATAGAGCGCGTTCACCAAGCCGTCGCCGAAGGCATAGGCATAGACGTAGAAAGGCGAGTGGACGAAGTGTGGGATATAGGCCCAGAAAGTCTCATACCCGTCCATGAATTCGAATGCCGGGCCAAGGCTTTCGGCCTGAACGCTCATCCACAGGGCGTTGATGTCATCTGGGGTCAGTTCGCCTTGGCGCCTCGCCGCGTGCAGCTTGCACTCAAAGTCATAGAACGCGATCTGGCGGACCACGGTATTGATCATGTCCTCGACCTTCCCGGCCAGCAAAACCTTACGCTGTTCTGGGGTCTCTGCCTGATCCAGCATCTTGCGGAACGTTAGCATTTCACCAAAGACAGACGCAGTTTCGGCCAGCGTCAGTGGGGTCGATGACAGCATTTCGCCCTGGTCGGCGGCCAGAACCTGATGGACACCGTGGCCAAGCTCATGCGCCAGCGTCATCACGTCCCTTGGTTTGCCCAGATAGTTGAGCATCACGTAAGGATGCACCTCGGTCACAGTTGGATGAGCAAACGCGCCCGGCGCTTTGCCCGGTTTTACCGCCGCGTCGATCCAGCCTTTGCTGAAGAAGGGCGATGCAATCTCGCCCATGCGGGGGTCGAAGGCGTTATAGGCCTCCATCACGGTCTTTTCAGCCTCATCCCAGCCAACAACGCGGGTGTCTTCCATCGGCAGCGGCGCGTTGCGGTCCCAGACCTGCATGACGTCTAGGCCAAGCCATTTGCGTTTCAACTCGTAGTAACGATGGCTCAGCTTGGGATAGGCGGCAACGACGGCCTCGCGCAGCGCCTCGACCACTTCTGGTTCGACATCGTTTGACAGGTGACGACCGGTCTGAGCCGTTGGCATCTTGCGCCAGCGGTCAACGATTTCTTTTTCCTTGGCCTGCGTGTTGTGCACACGTGCAAAGGTTTTGATGTTGTCCTGAAACACACGGGCCAACTCGCGAGACGCGGCCTCGCGTTTGCTGCGGTCCTGCTCGGTTAGCAGGTTCAGGGTGCCCTCGATGTTCAGTTCTTCGCCGTCAACGTCGAATGTCAGCCCGGCGATGGTTTCGTCGAACAGGCGCTCCCACGCGTCGCCGACCACGCCCAGATCGTGCAGGAATTTTTCAAGCTCATCGGACAATTGATAGGGTTTCATCGCGCGGATGCGGCGGAAGACCGGCTCATAGCGGGCCAGATCAGCATTCGCGTCGAAGCGCGCTTTCAAAGCGTCATCGTCGATCCGGTTGATTTCCAACGTGAAAAAAACCAGCGGAGTGGTGAAGATGGTGACTTTTTCCTGCATGTCCGACAGGAATTTGGCGCGCTCGGCATCGGTGGTCAGCTGGTAATAGCGCAGACCCGCGAAGGACATGATGCGCCCGGCAATCGTGTTGATCTTTTCGTTTCTTTGGACACAGGTCAAAAGCCCATCGGCGTCCAGATCAGCAAGCTTGCCTTCATAGTCGGTTGCGAAGGCGGCGCATTCGCCCTCAAGCCACTTTAGATCGCGGTCCAGCTCCGGTGCTTCATCCGAGCTATAAAGGTCGGTCAAATCCCATTCCGGCAGGTTGCCAAGATCGCCGGTGCCTCCGGCTGCGTTTGCGTCACGGACGGGAAAGGGAAGGTCGCGCATGGATCACCTCGGATTATCTGCTTTGGCAAACATCTAGGCCTGGGCGGCCCGGATCACAAGCCGCCTTCGCGCAAGGGGGCGGTTAGCTGGACAATGTGGTCGCGGTCTTGGCACCTGACTGCGTCGCCATGAAATGCGCCGCAATTTGGTCAAACACCGGGCCGCGCACCTCGGGCGGCTCCATCAGAACTTCGTGTTCACCATCAGGAATTTCGACCAACGTCCCATTGGGCCAGTTTTCCATCCGCGCGCGGATTGCCTTGCGGTCAACGATTTGCTCGTGACTGCCCAGGAAGGTAAGGCCAGGCGTCGTGGGTGCGGTTTGCGCCATCAGCCAGGCGCATTCATCTAATGCTTCGCGCAGCCAGATCGTCGAGGGCGCTGCCAGCGACAGTTCAGGATGGGCCGCAAGCTGGTCTTTCATCATCTGGTACATAGCTGGATCGCGCGTCAGGATATTTCCCTCGAAAGGCTGTGAGACGACATAGCTTTCCATCGTTGTGGTCGGGGGTGTCTTTTGCCCAAGCCCGATCCGCGGGCCCCAATACGCCGTGAGCCGGCTGAGCGGTTTCATGATTGGCGTGAAAAAGATGCCCCACATCGGGCCGGTAAAGGCGCAGGCGGCGAAGCTGTCACGTTCAAGCACTGCACGTAGGCCAATCGCACCACCCATCGAATGACCAACCACATACCAAGGCTTTGGTAGGCCAAGTTTTTCGGCGAGGTCCAAAGTTGCAAGCACGTCCTGCTGATAGTCAGTGAACTTTTCAACATGCCCGACGCGCGGATCGGGCAGCGGGCGATCTGCCAGCCCCTGACCACGCCAGTCAACCGTTAGAAATGCAAATCCTCGGTCTATGAATTCAGTCGCCGCTCCACCGTATTTTTCAATGTACTCCGTTCGGCCCGGGAACATCATCACCGTGCCGTTCGTTTCGTTGTCCGAGCGCCAGTGACCCACACGGATACGGGTGTTGTCTGCGGTCGTGATCCAATGTGCCGCCCCACCGGCGGGTCCGCCGGCCACGTCCGCAAAGAAAGGGGCCGGCGACAACTCGGTCATGCCAGTACCGAGGCGAGCTTCATGGCGACACTCATGTCTCCGTCCACGCTCAGCTTGCCTGACATGAATGCGCCGGTCGGATTCAAGTCACCGCTCAGGATTTGCTCGAACGTATCCGCATCTGCGCTTAACGTAACTTCTGCGTCGTCGTCGCTGACGCGCGCGCCGTTTGCATCCAGAACGATTGCGCCCATGCCGTTGATATCAAACTTGGCGGTCGAGTCGAAATCACCGCCCGAGAGTTTGTCGTTCAGCGCGGCCGCTGCTTTTTCAAGAGTGTCACTCATGGTGTTCCTCATTTTGTTGATGCGCCGTGGATGGACATCCCCGGTCGCAACGCTACACTGCGCATTGTTATGGGTATTGCAATCGACAATCTCAAACGTACCGTAGCGGCACTTTTTGTCACGGTCATGTTTTCCACCAGTCTGCTTGCGCAACAAGCGGACTCGAGGGACGAAGCCGCCTTGCTAAAGGAATTGGCACAATCAACGCCGGAACAGGCGATTGGCATTGATCGGCAGCTCAAGGCGCTTTGGTCTCAATCGGGATCAGCATCGGCAGATTTGCTGCTTGAGCGTGGGCGCGAGGCTTTGGATGACGGGGATACGGTGGCCGCAATCGAACACCTGACCGCGCTGACCGACCATGCGCCGGGGTTTGCCGAAGGCTGGCACCTGCGCGCGTCGGCGTTTTTTGGCATGGATCGCTTTGGCATGGCCGCGGCTGACCTGGAACACGCGCTGACGCTGAACCCCTACAATTACGAGGCCATTTTCGGGCTGGGCCTGATTTTCGAGATAGTTGAGCAACCTGAAAAGGCCCTGAAGGCTTATCAGCGGGCGCTGGCTATACATCCGCATCACGAAGAAGTAACCAATGCGGTGAATCGACTGAAGCCTCAGGTCGAGGGCTCGGCCCTCTGACAAATCGGGGCAGGGGGCAGAATTGAGCGGGTCATCCCGAATAGTGGCCGTACTGGGCCCGACCAATACAGGCAAAACCCACTACGCGGTTGAACGTATGCTCGGCTACCGAACCGGTGTGATCGGTCTGCCGCTGCGTCTTTTGGCGCGTGAGGTTTACGACAAGATCGTTGCGATCCGTGGTCCTTCCGTTGTGGCCCTGGTTACCGGCGAAGAGCGGATCGTGCCGCCGCGTACGCAGTACTGGATCTGCACGGTTGAGGCGATGCCCGAAGGAATGGGCGCTGATTTCGTCGCCATTGATGAGATTCAACTCTGCGCCGATCCCGAACGCGGCCACGTTTTCACAGACCGGTTGTTGCGCGCGCGGGGCACGAATGAAACGCTGTTTCTGGGTGCTGACACCATGCGTGGACCTATCGCCGCCCTTGTCCCCGATGCTCAGTTCGTGCGCCGTGAACGGATGTCACAGCTTGTCTATTCCGGTTCCAAGAAGATCAGTCGAATGCCGCCACGCAGCGCCATCGTCGGGTTTTCGATCGAAAACGTTTATGCCATTGCCGAATTGCTGCGGCGTCAAAAGGGTGGCGCGGCCGTGGTCATGGGGGCGCTCAGCCCTCGTACCCGCAACGCTCAGGTCGAATTGTATCAGAATGGTGAGGTGGATTATCTGGTTGCGACAGACGCCATCGGGATGGGGTTGAACCTTGATGTGAACCACGTGGCGTTCTCTTCGCTGACCAAGTTCGACGGTCGTCGGATGCGGCCCTTGGCACCGAATGAGCTGGCCCAGATTGCTGGTCGCGCGGGGCGCGGCATGTCCGACGGCACTTTTGGTGTCACCGGAGAGGCCCCGCCCTTGGATGAAGGTATGGCGCAGGCCATTATGGACAGCCGTTTTACGCCGGTGAAAAAACTAAACTGGCGTAATGCAGCCTTGCGGTTTGGGTCAATTGACGCGCTGATCGACTCGCTTGACGTCAGCCCGAATGACGAACACCTCACAAAGGCACGGCCCGCGGATGATTTGAATGCTCTCAAGTCGCTTGCGCAGGTCGCCGAAGTTGCCGCCCGCGCCAGCGACCCGCAATCTGTCCGTCTGCTATGGGATGTGTGCCGGATTCCGGATTTTCGAGGCATCAGCCATGCCGAACATGCCAACCTTCTTGAGGTGATCTATGGCCACCTGCACCAAAGCGGTTCGATACCCGATGACTTCTTGATGAGGCAGATTCGTCGGATTGATCGGACGGATGGGGATATTGATGCGTTGTCCAAAAGATTGGCATATATTCGAACTTGGACATATGTTGCGCAGCGAAACGGCTGGGTACGCGACGAATCACATTGGCGTGCGGTAACCCGCGCTGTAGAAGACAGGGTGTCGGACGCGTTGCATGACCGTTTGACGCAAAGATTTGTGGACCGGCGCACGTCCGTGTTGCTGCGCCGGCTCAAACAGAAGGAGGCCCTTTTGGCCGAAGTAAATGACAAGGGTGAAGTGACCGTCGAAGGTGAATTTGTCGGTCGACTAGAAGGGTTCCGGTTCATACCGGACAAAAGCGCGCAAGGAACCGAAGCAAAAGCTTTAAAATCGGCCTCTCTGCAAGCACTCGCGCCGCAATTCCATCTGCGCGCCGACCGCTTCTACAACGCGCCCGATACCGAAATTGATTTCACTGATCAGGGTGGCCTGATGTGGGGCGAGTATGCGATCGGCAAACTTGTTGCCGGGTCTGAACCCCTCAAACCCATGGTCGAGGTGTTTGTAGATGAATCAGTTGGACCGGATGTTGAGCAAAAGGTTCAACGTCGCTTGCAGCATTTCATCGACCGCAAGATCGCCGCGCTGTTTGAGCCGCTTTTGAACCTGTCGCGCGATGAAGAATTGTCTGGACTGGCCAAGGGCTTTGCGTTCCGAATGGTAGAAGCTCTGGGCGTTTTGCCGCGCGCGCAAGTCGCGCAGGACGTCAAGGATCTGGATCAGGACGCCCGCGGTGCCTTGCGTAAGCACGGCATCCGTTTTGGTCAGTTCACCATATTTATGCCGCTGCTGCTGAAGCCCGCGCCAACGCGTCTGCGTCTGGTTCTGTGGGCACTGTCCAGCGGTTTGCAGGAATTTCCCGAAGCTCCGCCCCCGGGGCTTGTCACTGTACCCGTCGCCAAGGATGCGCCCAAGGGTTACGACACCATGTGTGGTTACCGCGATGCCGGAGATCGCTCGATCAGGATCGATATGCTAGAACGGCTGGCCGACATGCTGCGCGCCGAAGACAGCCGTGGCGGGTTTGAAGCCAAGCCGGATATGTTGTCGATTACCGGCATGACGTTGGATCAATTCGCTGATCTGATGCAGGGGCTGGGCTATAACGCTGAGCGGGGCGAGCGGGAAAAGGTAAAACCTGTACCGGCTGAACAACCTGTCGCGGAAGCGACAGAACAGTCGGCAGTCGACGAAACCCCGGCATCAGAGGCGGCAACCGAAGGACCCGAAGCGGTACCCGAAGAAACTGCCGCACCCGCCGAGGCGATAGCCGAGGCTACCGACAGCACCGAGGCTATAGCCGAGGCTACCGACAGCACCGAGGCAACAGCCGAGGCTACCGACAGCACCGAGGCAACAGCCGAGGCTCCTGCGGCAGATGTGCCAGAGGTCGAGGTGTTTTATACCTTCACCTGGGGTCGTCAGCGTCAGGTCAACCGTGGCCCGCGTCGGGAACACCGACAGGGGCAGGGCAAAGGAAAACCGCGCGGCAAGCCTCAGGATGGGCGCGGCAAACCGCAAGGTAAGAAAGGTGGCAAGCCGCAAGGGGCCAAAACCTTCTCGTCGCGGCCGCCCAAGAAAGAAAAAGCGATCGACCCAGACAACCCATTTGCGGCTGCGCTGATGGGTTTGAAGGACGGTAACTAAGTAGGGATGGTCAATCCCAGGCTGCGGATCGACAAATGGCTGTGGCAGGCGCGGTTCTTCAAGACCCGTAGCCTGGCCGCCAAACAGGTAAGCGGCGGCCATGTCCGGCTAAACGGAAACCGGGTTTTGAAATCGGCGCAGCCGGTGGGACCTGGGGATGTCTTAACCTTCCCGCAAGGACGTATTGTGCGGGTTGTACGGGTTGAAGAACTGGGTGAACGCCGTGGCCCGGCACCGGAAGCGCAAACACTTTACACGGATTTGACGGAAAAAAGGGACGTACCGCCCAAGAATCCCGGTTTCGAAGGAAAGGGTCGTCCGACAAAGAAGGATCGGCGCGCGCTTGATCTTTCTCGCACCAAAGAGGGGTGATCTGCCCTTGAAGACACTAAAAGACTGGATTAGCTAAACTCCCAAACCGCAAATGGGATTCAAACAATGACCTATGTTGTCACCGAAAACTGCATTGGCTGCAAATATACCGACTGTGTGGAAGTATGTCCGGTCGACTGTTTCTATGAAGGTGAGAACACGTTGGTTATTCACCCCGATGAATGCATTGACTGCGGAGTGTGTGAGCCAGAGTGCCCCGCAGATGCAATCCGCCCTGATACTGAACCGGGTATGGATCAATGGGTTGAGTTCAATCGGAAGTATTCGGAAATGTGGCCGGTTATCGTCACCAAGAAAGATCCGTTGCCCGAGGCGGCGGACCGTGATGGTGAAGAGGGCAAGATGGAGAAATACTTCTCTGAAGCGCCCGGCGAAGGGGGCTGAGCGATTCGCTCTCTGAACTTGTTCGTTTAGGTGTAAAATCGGGCTGTAATGCGCTGGTATAAAAGGAGTTTCACGTCCGCGAAAGGGCGTGACCTTTCAGGCGTCGTATTTTTGTGATATACTCTTTTCCTGAATGATGAATGAGATGGGGATGTGCTCCGTAAGTATGATTGCTTTGGAGTTCTGATTTTGTGACAAAACGACCGCATGACGGGGCCGAGAGTGGCTCCGGCTGGTTTTTTTGTCGTCCACACCTCGCTCTGTAACCAAGGATGATCCTGTATGTCTAAGTCGAAAAAGCTTGAGTTCCGCCCCAACGACTATGTTGTCTATCCTGCGCATGGCGTAGGCCAGATCATATCGATCGAAGAGCAAGAAGTTGCGGGACATTCGCTCGAGCTGTTCGTCATCTCGTTTGAAAAGGACAAGATGACCTTGCGGGTGCCTACAAACAAGATCACTGAATCTGGTTTGCGCTCACTAAGCTCCCCCGATGTCATCAGCCAGGCGATGAAGACACTTAAGGGCAAGGCGAAGGTCAAACGCGCTATGTGGTCCCGTCGGGCGCAGGAGTATGAACAAAAGATCAACTCGGGCGACCTGATCTCAATCGCTGAGGTTGTCCGCGACCTGCATCGCACCGATGACCAGCGCGAGCAGAGCTATTCCGAGCGTCAGCTTTATGAGGCTGCGCTTGAGCGCCTGACCCGCGAAGTGGCGGCCGTATCCGGGGCCGGAGAAGTTTCAGCCACCAAGCAGGTAGATGAGGTTCTGACTTCGCGCGCTGCCTGATTTCAGCCGTTTCTGACGTTTTGGCCGCTCCGTCTCTGGGGCGGCCTTTTTTATATCTGGCCTTGGTGAATTGTGCCTTTGCGGCTAATTTTCCTGCGAACAGAGGCGGATACATGGACAAAATTAAGCACACCATCAAGTTTCTGTATATCGCGCATGAACCGGTCTCGGTCTGGTTTCGCTACGGGCTGATCCTCTTTGATGCGGCTTCCATCGTCTTCTTCGTGGCCACGGCGAATATTCCGCATGGGCCCGGGATAAAGATTGCCAGCCTGTGTGTCGGGCTTGTCATCCTGCTGGATTTTCTCGCCCGGATGTGGATAGCGAAAGACCGCTGGAAACTGCTGCGCAAAATTTACACTCTGGCAGATATCGTCGTGATCGCCTCACTGTTGCTCGAGCCGTTTTTGCCCGGAAACCTGGCCTTCGTGCGGATTTTGCGCGCTTTGCGCCTGATCCACTCTTATCACTTACTTCGGGACCTACGACGCGACAGCCAGTTTTTTCGGACCCACGAAGATGCGGTTATCGCTGCAATAAATCTGATGGTGTTCGTGTTCGCGACCTCAACGGCAGTTCTGGTGTTCTTTATCCCAGAGGATAGTCAGACGCCCTATATTGATGCGCTTTATTTCACCATGGCGACGCTAACAACAACCGGGTTCGGAGATATCACCTTGGTGACCCCTGCTGGAAAGTTGTTTTCAGTATTCATCATGGTTGTTGGCGTGGCTTTGTTTGTGCGACTGGCGCAAGCCATATTCATGCCACAGAAAGTCCGGCACAAATGCCCTCATTGTGGGCTTTACCGCCATGATCCCGACGCGGTGCATTGCAAACATTGTGGCGAAACTCTGAAGATTGAAACTGGCGGCACGAGTTAAAGCGCAGCAACCGCAACGGTAAGGAACGCCAACTCTGCCAGTTGTTGACTGGCCCCCAGAATATCGCCGGTTTGACCACCAATCTTGGACCTTGCGATCTGTGCAAAAAAGCCAATCGCCAATCCAGCAACAAGCATGGGAAGGGCGGCGGCAGCGCCCATCAAAAGTGCCGCACACAGTATGGCCAACCCAAGGCCTAATGCGACCGTTCCAGCCCGTGGTGCACCGACCGAATGGCTCAGGCCGCTAGTTCGGGCGTTTGGAAGGGTGGCCATCAGAAATGGCAAGACTGCGCGCGACGTGATGCAGGCCGCAAGGATGGTGGAAAATCCGCCAGAGGCCAAAAGCGTTGTGACCAGCATGATGCGCAGGGTTTGTGAAAAGATCAGTGCCAACACACCATAGGTACCGATATGGCTGTCTTTCATGATTTCCAATCGGCGCTCGGCCGTGAAACCGCCCCATAAGCCATCCGCCGTGTCAGCCAGCCCGTCTTCGTGCATGGCGCCAGTTGTTAAGACCAGCACCGTGATCAGGAAAATCGCACTCACCGGTGCGGACAGGTTCAGCGTGAGTGCGACCCAAGCGGCTGCGTTGGCCAGCAGGCCCACGGCCAGTCCGACCAAGGGAAAAGCCCATGTTGCCTCAGCTTGCCGAATGAAGGACTTTTCTGGCAGGCGCGGCACTGGCAGACGGGTCAGTAAGACCAGCGAAAGTGGAATATCCCACACAGAGATCAGACTGGTATCGTTTTTATGCACTCCCGCGCCTTTCGGGGTCTTGTTGGGTCGGACACTTCGGTTAAACACTCAGGTCCACACCGATGCAACGAGGCTTTGGATGCTGCCTGAACTTATTGATCTGAAAACGTTCCGCAAAGCCTTGTGCCAGGCACTGGGGCCCGATGCCAAGGCGCTGCAAGGGGCGGCTGACCGCAATGGGCAACTGACCAAACCGCCTAGCGCGCTGGGGCGGCTTGAGGATCTGGCGATCTGGTATGCTGGTTGGCGTGCGAATGCGCGCCCGCGGATTTCGAAGCCACAGGTCATTGTATTCGCAGGAAACCACGGTGTTACGGCGCAGGGCGTGTCTGCCTTTCCACCCGAAGTGACCGCGCAGATGGTGATGAATTTCGAACATGGCGGCGCGGCGATCAATCAACTGGCTGTGGCCGCAGGAGCCAGGATGGATGTGCATGCTTTGGACCTTGATCGGCCTACGGCAGATTTCACCAAAGAACCCGCCCTGTCCGAAGATGGGCTGCTGAAGGCCCTGCGCGCCGGGTGGAATGCAGTTGACCCCAGCGTCGATCTTTTGGTTGTCGGTGAGATGGGGATCGGCAATACCACACCAGCGGCTGCAATTGCCTGTGCGCTGTTCGGCGGAGATGCAGCCGACTGGACCGGGCGCGGAACGGGTGTTGATGACGCAGGGTTGGCCAACAAAACCCGTGTGGTGGCCGAAGGTGTGGCCCTGCATGCAGATGCAAAAGACGGATTGGAAATTTTACGCTGCCTCGGTGGGCGCGAGATCGCGGCCATGGCTGGTGCCATCGCGGCTGCACGGATCTTGCGCATACCGGTTATTCTCGACGGCTTCATCTGTTCGGCAGCGGCGGCCTGTTTGGCAGATGTCGCCGAAGGCGCACTAGACCACGCCATAGCAGGGCACCAGAGCGCCGAAGGCGCGCATGGCACCCTGTTGCAAAAGCTGGGTAAAAAGCCGTTGTTGGACCTTGGCCTGCGTCTGGGTGAGGGTTCAGGCGGCGCGTTGGCCATCAACATCCTTAAAAGCGCGGTGGCCTGCCACTCGGGCATGGCAACTTTTGCTGAGGCGGGTGTTTCAGACGCCTGACCCCGATGACCTGATCCGTGTTCGAGGATCAGGCAGATTTCTGGGCGTGTTTCTCAGCCAATTCCAGTAGTTCGGTCTCAAGCTCTTTCTCGAATTGCTGGGCGCGCTCAAGGTACTTCTTGTTCTCTGCCGTAGGCATGCCAGGGATCCACAGTTCGGCGAGTTCACGGATCGACTCGCGGTCGTGATGATAAAAGGTCTGTTCGGCTTGCGCGGCCTCGTACTCGCTGAGGCCGATATTTTCCAGCACGTAACGCCCTGCGCGAAGTGAGCTATCGAACATTTCCCGCACGATATCGTCCGCGCCGGCCTGATACAGTTCGTACACATGGGTGCGATCATGCGCGCGCGCGATGATGTGCAAATCGGGGCGCTGACGGCGCGCAAAACTGACCAGGCGGGTCACGTGTTTTGGATCGTCCATCGCAGCGACAAGAACGGCGGCTTTCTCAAGCCCAGCCGCGCGCAGCAGTTCCGGCCGGGTCGGATCACCCAGGAACCCTTTGACACCAAAGCGGCGCATAAGTTGGATGGTCTCGATATCGTGGTCAAGAACAATGGTTTTGAACCCGCTGGCGCGAACCAACCGGTTCACGATCTGACCAAAGCGCCCGATGCCCGCGATAATAACTGGACCTTTTTCGTCGATTTCATCGGGTTCCGGCTGGGGCGCACTGTCACCGATCCGGCGCGACAAAAGATCGTAAATAATGAACAGCAGTGGCGTGATGAGCATGGTCAAAGCGACGATCATCAGTAGTTTCTGCGACAGGTCCGGCGGGATAACGTTTTGTTGCGTGGAAAAGGCCAACAGGACAAAACCAAATTCGCCAGCTTGCGCCAAACCGAGTGTAAACAGCCAGTGATCTCTGCCTTTCAGCCGAAACGCCCGCCCGACGAGGAACAGAATGATGCCCTTGGTCAGGATGACAAGAAGGGCCAGCCCGATCAGTTCCAAAGGATCGTTGAAGAAATAGGCAACATCAATTCCGGCACCGACGGTGATGAAGAACAGGCCCAAGAACAGACCTTTGAACGGTTCAAGGTCACTTTCCATCTCATGCCTGAACTCTGAACTGGCCAATACAACGCCCGCTAGAAACGCACCGAGAGCCGGGGACAAGCCGACAAGCGTCATGAGGAAGGAAATGCCGACGACGATCATTAGGGCCAGTGCCGTATACATTTCGCGCAGGCGCGTGGCGTGAATAAAGCGGAACAGGGGACGGGTAAGGTAGACACCTGCAAGAATGACAAAGGCAATGGCGCCAAGCGTAACCAATGTAACCGCCCATCCCGGAAGACCTTCGACCAGTGAAAGGCTATGGTGCCCAGCGTCATGCAGGTCTTTCACGCCGCGGTCGATGGACCCGTCGCTTTCAAGATGCGGCATCGCGGGAAGTGCCAGCAGTGGCAGCAGCGCCAGAATCGGGATCACAGCGATATCCTGGGTCAGCAGCACCGAAAATGTTGCCCGGCCACCATTGGTCTGCATCAGACCCTTTTCGGACAGGGTTTGCAGCACGATCGCCGTTGAAGACAGCGAAAGTGTCAGTCCAACGGCCAGAGCGACCGACCAAGGATGGTTTGCATAGATAGCCACCGCAGCAATCGCAGCGGTCGACAGGCCGACTTGTAAACCACCCAGACCCAAAAGACGGTCACGCATATCCCACAGCGCGCGGGGTTCAAGCTCTAACCCGATCAGGAACAGCATCATGACCACGCCGAATTCGGCCACGTGCTGTAGGCTCTCGGTCTCGGCCCCCACCAGACCCAGCCACGGGCCGATCACGATCCCTGCGGCCAAGTAGCCCAGAACGGACCCTAAACCCAGTCGCGCCGATAGTGGCACGGCGATCACGGCAGCCGCCAGATAGATCGAAGCCTGGTAGAGGAAATCGTCCATAGTCGTCCTTTCGGCGGGTCAGGTGGGTAAAGGGGCGTCGCGTTTAAGCTGGTCCATCACGATTTGGCTCTGGACTCGCGCCACAGCAGGATGCGGCAGTATCACCTGGTGAAGCAAGCGATTGAGCGCGGCTAGATCGTCGCAATAGACATGCAGCAGGTAATCTGCCTCTCCGGTCATCGTCCAGGCGCTGGTGATCTCGGGGCGCGTGTCCACCATGCGGGCAAAGCTGGCGGATTGTTCGGGGCCATGCGTGCCCAGATGTACCTGAACGAACCCCTGAACGTGCAATCCAAGCTTTAATGGGTCCAATCGCGCGGCATAGCCGGTAATGTATCCTTCGGCCTCAAGCCGCTGTCGGCGCCGACCGGCCTGACTGGCCGACAGGTTCAGCAACTCCCCCAACTGATGTGCTGTTAGATGGGCATCGACCTGCAATGCAGATAAAAGACGCAAATCGGTGGAGTCCAGCATATGCGAAGTTTTTCCTAATCTGTGCGTTATGATGCGTGTTTTGCGCGCTTATCGCCATTTTACATTAAAACAATGCGCAGAAATAGCGCTGCAAAAGGTTTATTTTTGACTCAGCTAGGAAACTTCTATTTCAAGGAGATCCATCATGGGTCCGTTCCCTCATAATGCGCCAAAATCCACCATTAGCCCCGAAAACCCTGTCGGTACGGATGGGTTCGAGTTTGTTGAGTTTGCCCATCCCGATCCGCAAGAACTGCGCGACTTGTTCGCAAAGATGGGTTTCGAAAAAGTTGCGCACCACAAGGAAAAGCCTGCGGTCGAGCTTTGGCAGCAAGGTGACGTAACCTACATCCTGAACGCTGACCCTCAGAGCTTTGCAGCCCGCTTTGTCGATGAACATGGTCCTTGCGCCCCGGCGATGGGCTGGCGTGTCGCAGACGCGCAGGAGGCGTACGACCATGCGATTGCAAAAGGGGGTGAACCCTATGATGGCACGGATAAGACAATGGACGTTCCGGCGATCAAGGGGATTGGCGGGTCACTGATCTATTTTATCGACCAATACTACGACACGTCCCCCTATAATGAAGAGTTCAATTGGATCGCACAGTCAAAACCGCGCGGAGACGGCTTTTATTACCTCGATCACCTGACACATAACGTCTATCGCGGAAATATGGACAAGTGGTTTGAGTTCTACGAGCGTCTGTTCAACTTCCGTGAAATCCGGTTTTTCGACATTCAGGGGAAGTATACGGGCTTGTACAGCCGTGCGTTGACCTCACCTTGCGGACGTATCCGTATTCCGATTAACGAAGACCGGGGCGAAACGGGTCAGATCGTATCGTACCTCAACAAATACAAGGGTGAGGGTATTCAGCACATCGCGGTGGGAAGCGAGGACATCTATGCCTCGACCGATGCGATTGCGGAAAAGGGGCTTAAGTTCATGCCCGGCCCGAACCGAACATACTACGAGTTGTCGAAGGAGCGGGTCGCTGACCACGAAGAACCACTGGATCAGATGATGAAACACGGAATCCTGATCGATGGCGAAGGCGTGCTGGATGGTGGTGAGACGAAAATCCTACTCCAGATATTCTCGAAAACTGTAATTGGCCCCATCTTCTTCGAGTTCATTCAGCGCAAGGGTGATGACGGGTTCGGTGAAGGAAACTTTCAGGCGCTGTTCGAGTCCATTGAGCGTGAGCAAATCGAAAGTGGCGAAATACCAGCGGCTTGAGCCTCAAGGTTAATCAGATGTGGGCGATAACGCCCGCATCACCCCCGCGGCATTTTCAGCGTGACGTTCCGGCCTTTTTTCTGATAGCGCAACTCGCTGTCGCCGATTGCGATGACCTTGCCGCCGTCAATCCTGTCCCCGACCTTTAGCTTTTTGTAGCGACCGCTTGGCAACCGCACCAGAGCGCGGCGGTTTGCGGGCGTACCGTAAACACCAATCAGGTTCAATTTTCGAAGGTTCATCGCGTTGTCGATTGTCGCTTGTCTCGCGACCGACGCCGAGGACGGTATTTTGGGTGCAACCGCCTTGGGCTGAAACGTGTCGGTTTCGGGTTGATCAACAGCCGCCGTCGACCCCAAGTTTGTGGGTTGCGCAGTGGCGGCGGCAGGGGCAAGCCCCGCCGGGCGAAGCTTAGGGCGCGGCACGCGTACAACGGCCAGCGCGGTTGGCGTTTCGTCCACCTCTGGTTGCTGTTGCAGTGAAGCAGGGCGCAGTTTGGGGCGCAGCACCGCCAGCTCTTCTCGGGTGCGGCCACCCAATTGCTGTCGTTCAAACCGGCTGGTCAGATCTGCGGGGCGAAGTTTTGGTCGCAACCCGGCAAGCCTGCTGTTTGGGGCTTCCTCGAGGGTTGGTTCCTCTTCGAACCGGACAGGTGGCTCGGGCGGCACTTTCGACGGGCGGCCGAGATAGACGACAACACCTTCGGGGTTCAGTGTTCCTTCAACGGTGGGCGCAACGAGGCCACTATCATCCAGCTCAAAACGGGTACCGGCGACGCTGGGCAAGGCAACCCGTTCAAAGGGCGCATCGGTGTCATAGCTCTGGACCGAGGGCAGGGCGATCGCGTCATTTGACAGGTTGGTGCCATCAACAGAAGCTAGATACGGTTCGTCTTGTGACAGAGGGACCGGTGGGTCCAGCGGTTCCGGGGATGTGATCTTTATACCGGGCAGGGCCTGATCCTCAGGCGGCTCGGGATCGCGGGCGATCTCCTCCACAACCGTTGGCGCGATATTGAGGGCATTACGTATCGCCTCATCCGCCGGGGTAAGGTCGGGCTGCGCGTCGTCAGCAGTGGGCGACGATGACGGGGTTGCCGGTGACGCAATCTCGGCCTCTTCAGTCGGAGGCGTCTCAGTGGGTGCGACAGTCAGCGCTTCAAGTATCGCCGCATCCGTGGGCGAGATTTCCAGCGCGTCCTCAGCCACGTCTGGTTGTTCATCTTCCCGGTCGATTATCTGCGGCTCGACTTGTGCGGTACCGATCGCAGGCGTTTCGGGTGTGGCCTCTGATACGATATCGGCCTGAGGGTCGGGTTCAGGCGCAGCCTCTTCGGATTGCACCGACCCGGTCCGAACGTCTTTGTCTTCGCCTGAACCAATCAACGCCCATGCGCCGAACAAAACTGCCAGACCCAGTGCCACCGCTCCTGGAATGACATAGTGTTTTTCTAAAACGTTGGTGGTCGATTGTCCGGGCGAGATCGGCGTTGGTACGGACCGGAAAGACTCCGGAGGCGTTTCATCAGCAATCACATGTACGTTTGCAGGCAGTTTGTCCGTTTCAACCCCCTCGGCCGTTTCTTCGGAAGCAGAGGTAATTTCCGGCACTGGGAACATTGGTTTTGCAGGAAAGTCTTCTGGGGCCGACTCTGTCGTGATCTGAATCGGAACAAACCCATGGTCGGTGGAAAAATCCTTCGCTTCGATCAGCGTTTGTCGCGTTACGGCCGCGATATGGGTTGTTTTGCCGATTGTGGCGCTGTCAAAAACCAGTTCATCGACCGAATAGGGCGTCGCGTCCGCCAGCGTATGTTCGGCGTTTTCGCTCTGGGAATGAGCGTCAGCTTCTACGGACAGGAACCGAACTTGATCAGATGGAATGATGATCTGACACGTCAGATTGTTTTCCAGGGCGAAGGCCCGGTCCCTCAGCGCAAACAACTGCGCGTTCAAATCCGGCGCGTCCAACGCAACTTCGCCTATACAATACCAATCGCTATCCGATTGGTGATGCACAGATATTCCGGTTGCAGAAAAAGACAGCGCAAAGGCGGGTTTCATATTCCCGAGGAACCATATTTGTCAGCATCAATGCAAACGACTTTTCGTTCGCAAGCAGACATTAAAGCAGGATATTGCCGAGGGGAAGGCAAACCCAAATTCTCCCCTTGTTTGGTCTGACCCTGCAGCCCCATGTATAGAATGAAGAAATTGGAGGGAAGATCTTGAAGAAAAGCGCTTTTCTGGCCGCACTGCTGGCCGTTACGGTCGCGGGCATGACCCATGCGCAAGAACGTCGCATCACGGTGGATGCATCCGGCATTGTGCAAGCTGCACCGGATGTGGCGACCATTACTGTGGGCGTAACAAACGAAGACCCGCAGGCCTCAAATGCGATGCAGGCGACATCTGATGCGGTGGCGTTGATCCTGAAACGGCTAGAGGACATGGGGCTTGAGGCGCGCGACGTGCAAACCCGCGACCTGTCGCTGTCTCCGGTCTGGTCCGGGCGAAATACCTCGAACGGTGATCGACCCGAGATTTCAGGTTTTGTCGCCTCCAACACTGTTCAGGTCCGGGTACGTGATCTGGCTCAGCTGGGTACAATCATGGACGGAGTTATTGAGGATGGTGCAAACGATTTTCGTGGCCTGACCTTCGGTGTTCAGGACCCGACGCTTTTAGAGGCTGAAGCACGGGCGAAAGCAGTGGCGGAAGCCATTGCAAAGGCTGAACAACTGGCGCAAGCGGCGAACGTGACACTGGGCCCAGTACAACAGATTAGTGAGCAGGTCGGCGGTGTCCGCCCTGCACCAATGATGCGCGCGATGGATGTTTCCGAGGCCGGAGGTGTCCCGGTTGCGGGTGGTGAGATTTCAGTCTCGGTCAACGTGTCGATGGAATTCGGGATTGCCGAGTGAACGCTTGCCCAAAGTTCAAGCCATCAGCAGACTTGCAGTTGGCTTGACGGGTCGCACTTGTTCACGGTCAGCAAGGCCTCGAACGCAGTTTTTCAGCCATTCACTGTCGAACGGCGTCGGTGGCAAACGCCCGGAATAGCCCGGACGTTTGCTTGCCTACGGTTCAGGCCGCAGCTTTGGCCAATGCCTGATCCAGATCGGCGATCAGATCGTCTGCGTCTTCGATGCCAATGGACACACGCACAACGCCGGGACCTGCGCCTGCGGCCTCTTGCTGCTCGGGGCTGAGCTGGCGGTGCGTGGTCGAAGCTGAATGAATAATCAGCGACCGCGTGTCGCCCAGGTTGGCCACGTGGCTGAAAATTTCCAGTGCGTTCACCAGTTTGACACAGGCGTCATAGCCACCCTTCACAGCAAAGGTAAACAGCGCACCGGCGCCTTTCTTGTACTGCGACGTGACGCGGTCGTAATAGGGCGAGGACGGCAGACCGGCATAGGTCACGTATTCAACGCGGTCATCGGCCTCAAGCCAGGCAGCGATCTTCTGCGCGTTCTCTACATGGCGCTCCATCCGCAAGGACAAGGTTTCGATCCCCATCAGCGTGTAGTGCGCCGCCTGCGGGTTCATGGTCATGCCCAGATCACGTAGACCGATGGCGATCCCGTGGAAGGTGAAGGCCAGCGGGCCAAAGGTCTCGTGGAATTTCAACCCGTGGTAAGCTTGTTCCGGTTCGCTGAGCGACGGGAACTTGTCATTTGCAGACCAGTCGAATTTGCCAGAATCCACGATGCAGCCGCCGGTGACGGTGCCGTTTCCGGTCAGGTACTTGGTGGTCGAATGTACGACCAGTGTCGCGCCGTGCTCAATCGGGCGGCACAGGTAAGGCGTGGCCGAGGTGTTGTCGACGATCAGCGGAATGCCCGCTGCATCGGCCACATCCGCAAGGGCACGGATATCGGTGACATAGCCGCCCGGGTTGGCGATGGATTCACAGAAAATTGCGCGTGTGTTTTCGTCTACAGCGGCTTTTACCGCGTCAAGATCGTCGGTATCCACGAACGTGGCCGACCAGCCAAAGCGTTTGATCGTTTGGCTGAACTGCGTGACGGTGCCACCATACAGACGAGTTGAAGCCACCACGTTGCAGCCCGGTCCCATCAGCGGGAACAGCGCCATGATTTGCGCCGCGTGGCCCGAGGAGCAGCAGACCGCGCCCACGCCACCTTCCAGCGTGGCGACACGTTCCTGCAGCACTGCCACGGTTGGATTGGTCAGCCGCGAATAGATGAACCCGACCTCTTGCAGATTAAAAAGGGCCGCTGCGTGGTCGGCGTCACGGAATACATAGGCGGTGGTCTGGTAAATCGGTGTCTGCCGCGCACCGGTTGCCGGATCGGGGCGTGCGCCCGCATGAATCTGTAGCGTGTCAAAACCGTAGGTAGGGCCGTCTGACATCGTCAAAATCTCCTGTTGGGATGTAAGTTGCAGAATCTCTAGGCGATTGAGCGCGCACGTACAACATTCCTGTCAGCGCATCCAAAGGCCGTTGTTCTTGATCGTGTTTCGTATGGCCTGCTCGCGCTGGGGCAGGTTGCCCCGGTCGAACAGGTCGCGGATCTTGTGGCCCTTGCGCTGCAGGACCAGCTTCTTGATTGGGTCATAACCTTTGAGAACCTTCTTGACCCTGTTGGGGGCCACCACGGTTTCCAGCACCTCGACCACATGGTCGCTCTCGCGCGCATAGAGCAGGGGAAACAGGCGATAGTGGCAACTGACCGATCCATCCAGCAGACCCGGGGGGAGGGCGTCTCGCCCCCCTCCAAATGCGTGAATGACCAGCGGCAGGGCGACCTGATCCAGCCATGGGTCTAGGGTCTGACCTATCAGTTCGGGGATATCTTCGTCCCGGATCGTGCGGGCATAGCTCAAAAAGCGTTCGCCAAACTGGCGGGGGCAGGAATAAAAGAAATAGCCCGCATTAAAATACAAATACCGCCGCCAGTGGTCGATTGGTTGACTGGTATCCAGCGAGCTTTGAAAATCCAGTTCAAAACGACGGTATAGAGCGCGCCAAATACCATCGAAACCAGGGCCATATAGGGTCGGTTTGGGCCACGTCCCCTCCACCTTTTGCGAGGCGCCGGGGCGGTCAAAGTCAAAGGGAACAGCGGTCAGGTCCCCGGTGATCAGGGTATCGCTGTCGAAGAACACAAATGGTTCACCTTCGGGTAGGGCCAGCAGCGCCTCGATCTTGTTGCCATAGGGGTAGCTGTCGCCAAACACGTTGCTGTCGAATGGCAGGATTTCGGCGTCCAGCTGGCGCAAAGCCTTCAGGACATCCTCATTCTGGATACCTGGGTCTTGCAGCCAGCGCGGGCCGGGTTTCGGAACCGCCACGAACAGACGGCCAGAAAAATTCGGTGAGCTGTGGCGCAACGAGGCTGCAAATAGCAGCGCTTCGTATTGAAGGCGATTGTTTTGCCCGATGATGACGATGTTGAAATTCAGTGTACTGGCCTGCATCGGATGACTTTCGGAATTCTTGCCGATGACCGGCGCTGCGCGTTTTGACCTACAATACGCAGCAAGGCCCGTCAAAACCTGATGCAGGGAAAATCTGATACGAGGGCCGCGTTGGCAATCTGCCCCTCAACTTTTTGTCCGAACTGGTTTGTCGGGTGGTCAAAAACTATGCGGTTCATTGGGAATTCGGGGAATTTTGCTGGTTTTTGCTTTTTTTAGTCATTTTATAAATTTTACCAATTGATAAAAAATTAGAATGTGGCAAGCTGATACCACAACAAACATATCTACAGGGAGTAGAGCGATGGCACAGGGCCAGATGGCCCCCGGCATTGTATCCGGGCGGCTTTCCAGCGATGAGCTGACCTCGAATTTTACGGATCTGCATCCGCCATTGGCCGCGCATGAGGCCGCAGTGGCCGCGGATAGATGCTATTTCTGCTACGATGCGCCGTGCGTGACCGCTTGTCCGACAGACATCGATATTCCGCTGTTCATGCGGCAGATTCAGGCAGGTCAACCCGAAGCGGCGGGAGAGACCATTCTGGCGCAGAATATCCTGGGCGGTATGTGCGCCCGCGTGTGTCCGACCGAGACACTGTGCGAAGAAGCCTGCGTACGCGAAGCTGCCGAGGGCGCTCCGGTCGAGATCGGCCGCTTGCAGCGTTACGCGACCGACAGTGTCATGGTGTCTGGCAATCATCCGTTTAGTCGGGCCGCACCAAGCGGCAAAACCATTGCCGTCGTCGGGGCAGGGCCCGCTGGCCTTGCCTGCGCGCACCGGCTTGCGATGCTGGGGCATGACGTGGTGATCCATGAAGGCAAACCCAAGCCGGGCGGGCTGAACGAATATGGCATTGCCGCATACAAATCGACCAATGACTTTGCGCAGGCCGAGGTCGACTGGTTGTTAAAAATCGGCGGCCTTACCATTGAGACCGGTTCGGTGCTGGGTGAGGGCGTCTCACTGAACGGTCTGATCGAAAACTACGATGCGGTTTTCCTGTCAATCGGTTTGGCGGGGGTGAACGCCCTGCGGGCGGACGGGGCTGAAAAGGAAGGTGTTCGGTTTGCGGTCGATTTCATCTCGGATGTTCGTCAGGCCTCTGATTTGGCGGATCTGCCGGTTGGGCGCAATGTTGTGGTGATCGGCGGCGGGATGACCGCAGTCGACGCCTCGGTAAAGTCCAAGCTGTTGGGGGCCGAGAATGTCACCATAGCCTATCGCCGTGGGCGCGATGCCATGGGGGCCAGTCGATATGAACAAGACCTGGCGGCCTCACACGGTGTGAAGATCATGACCAACGTCCAGCCCGTAGCCATACATGGAAACGGTACGGCTGTTGAAATCGAATTGGAGTATACTTCCAGTCACGACGGTCAACTCAAAGGTACTGGTGAAACAGTGCGACTGGCCGCAGATCAGGTTCTGAAGGCCATCGGCCAGACGCTTGAGGGCGCACCGGAAGGTTTGCAGCTGGACGGTAACAAGATTGCCGTGACAGGGGCCGGGCGCACCTCGATAGCCGGTGTCTGGGCCGGAGGGGACTGTGCCGCCGGCGGAGAAGACCTGACGGTGACTGCCGTTGCCGAGGGTCGCGATGCCGCGATGGATATCCATGCGAGCCTGACAGCGTGAAACTGATAGACAAAGATGCAAACCTGCATCAGGGAGGCCGGATAAATGGCTGATTTAAAAACAAACTTTTTGGGTATCGAAAGCCCTAATCCGTACTGGCTGGCTTCGGCGCCACCAACTGACAAGGAATACAACGTTCGCCGCGCATTCGAGGCCGGATGGGGCGGTGTCGTTTGGAAAACACTGGGGTCCGAAGGGCCGCCGGTCGTGAATGTCAACGGGCCGCGCTATGGTGCGATCTATGGGGCTGATCGGCGCTTGCTGGGCTTGAACAACATTGAACTGATCACCGACCGCCCGCTTGAGGTGAACCTTGAAGAGATGGCGCGGGTCAAGGCCGATTACCCGGACCGTGCGCTCATCGCCTCGATCATGGTACCGTGCGAGGAAGAGGCGTGGAAAGCCATCCTGCCGCGCGTGGCTGAAACCGGTGCGGACGGGATCGAGCTGAATTTTGGCTGCCCGCACGGGATGAGCGAGCGTGGAATGGGCTCAGCCGTTGGGCAGGTCCCGGAATACATCGAGATGGTCACGCGTTGGTGCAAAAAATACTACGACCGTCCGGTGATCGTAAAGTTGACGCCTAACATCACGGATATCCGCAAGCCTGCTGCGGCCGCAAGAAATGGCGGCGCGGATGCGGTGTCGCTGATCAACACGATCAATTCAATCACAAGTGTCAATCTGGATACATTCAGTCCGGAACCCTCGATTGACGGCAAGGGCAGCCACGGCGGCTATTGCGGACCTGCGGTAAAGCCGATTGCCCTGTCGATGGTGTCGGAAATTTCGCGCGCTGAGGCAACGCATGGATTGCCGATCTCGGGTATTGGCGGCGTGACCACCTGGCGCGATGCAGCCGAGTTCATGGCGCTGGGCTGTGGCACGGTTCAGGTTTGCACCGCGGCCATGACCTACGGCTTCAAGATCATCGACGAACTGACGGCTGGCCTGTCCAAATGGATGGACGAAAAGGGATATACGGATGTGTCGCAGGTCGTGGGCCTTGCGGTGCCAAATGTAACCGACTGGCAGTATCTGAACCTGAACTACGTAGCCAAGGCCAAGATCGATCAGGATCAGTGCATCAAGTGTGGCCGCTGCTATGCCGCATGCGAAGACACCAGCCACCAGGCGATCTCGATGTCTGCGGACCGCGTGTTCGAGGTAAAGGACGAAGAATGCGTCGCCTGTAACCTGTGTGTCGATGTGTGTCCGGTGGATGGGTGCATCTCGATGGTGCCGATGGAGGCCGGAGAGGTCGATCCGCGCACCGGATTGGAGGTGCAGCCAAACTACGCCAACTGGACAACGCATCCCAACAATCCGATGTCGAAAGCCGCCGAATAACACTAATGACAGACGAAGAAAGGGGCCGGTCAACGGCCCCTTTCTTTATGGCGTCAATAACTTGCGATAGAGCGTGTCGATAAACGGCTCAGCCCCTACGAACGGGTCTTCGTCGCCAAGAATGGCACGGACCTGAACATCAAAATCAGCGTAATGCTGCGTTAGCGCCCAGATCGAAAAGATCAGGTGATAGGGATGCAAGCGCGCAATTTTTCCCTCATCCATCCATCCCGTCAGAACCGTGGTTTTTTCGTCGACCAATGCCTTGAGGTCGTTTGACAAGGCGTCATGGATGCGGGGCGCACCCTGAACAAGCTCGTTGGCGAAAAGACGGCTTTCGCGGGGCAGTTCGCGGCTCATTTGCAGTTTCCGATGGATATAAGACAGAATTTCTTCCATCGGTTCGCCGTCCGCGTCCAGATCGTGCAGCGGTGCCAGCCATGTCTCAAGCAAGCCCGACAGCAGCGCGGTATGGATCGCTTCTTTTGATGGGAAGTAATACAGAAGGTTCGGTTTGCTCAGCCCGGCCTCACTCGCGATCTGATCGACTGTCGCCCCACGAAACCCATGGGCTGAGAACACGTTCAGGGCGGCATTGAGAATCGTGGCGCGATTCTTTTTCTGTATACGGGTCGGGGCACGATCCTTGGGCATGTTTTCAGCGTGTCTCTTTTTTTGCCATGCGCGGGTAAATAGCGCCGAAACTTCTGGCGGCACCATGCAATTTCTTGACTGACGTCGAACCCGTGATAGCGTGAGTTTGACCATATGGTCAAATCAAGACACCACAAGCGAGCTAAATCGCAAGCAACAGGGAAGACACCAATGGCAGCTCCGGCGCAGAACCTCAGAATCAATGGCGACAGGTTGTGGGATAGCCTGATGGAGATGGCAAAGATTGGCCCGGGTGTTGCAGGCGGCAATAATCGTCAAACGCTGACGGATGAAGATGCCGAAGGACGCGCGCTTTTCCAGAAATGGTGTGAGGATGCGGGCTGTACCATGGGTCTGGACCAGATGGGAAACATGTTTGCGCACCGTGCTGGAACTGATCCAGATGCGCTTCCGGTTTATGTAGGGTCGCATCTGGACACACAGCCAACGGGTGGAAAGTATGATGGCGTGCTGGGCGTGCTGGGCGGATTAGAGATCATACGGACTCTGAACGATCTTGGTATCAAGACCAAGCATCCGATCGTGGCAACCAACTGGACCAATGAAGAGGGCACTCGTTATGCGCCAGCGATGTTGTCTTCGGGCGTGTTTGCCGGGATGCACACGCAGGATTGGGCCTATGACCGCGAAGATGCCGAGGGTAAGAAATTCGGTGATGAGCTTCAGCGCATTGGCTGGCGAGGTGATGAAGAGGTTGGCGCACGCAAGATGCACGCATTCTTTGAGCTTCATATCGAGCAGGGGCCAATCCTTGAGGCCGAAGGAAAGGATATTGGCGTGGTCACGCACGGTCAGGGTCTTAGCTGGACGCAGATCACCGTGACAGGCAAGGACGCCCATACAGGGTCGACCCCTATGCCGATGCGTAAGAACGCTGGCCTTGCGATGGCGCGAATTCTTGAGAAGGTTGATGAAATCGCATGGTCGCACGCGCCTCATGCAGTAGGGGCCGCTGGACATATCGACGTATATCCGAACTCGCGTAATGTGATTCCGGGTAAGGTGGTCTTCACGGTCGACTTCCGCTCGCCCGAGTTGGAGGTGATCACCGACATGGAAAATCGCCTGCGCGTCGCCGCTGAGGATATCGTCGACGAGATGGGTCTGCAGATCGAATTCGAGAAGGTCGGCGGGTTCGATCCCGTGAAATTCGATGAGGGCTGCGTGGCTGCCGTGCGTGATGCGGCAGAGCGGTTGGGCTATTCGCATACCGACATCATCTCGGGTGCGGGTCATGACGCATGCTGGATCAACCGCGTGGCGCCGACGGCCATGGTCATGTGCCCCTGTGTTGACGGCTTGAGCCATAACGAGGCCGAAGAAATCAGCAAAGACTGGGCTGCAGCCGGGGCGGATGTTCTGTTTCATGCCGTCGTCGAAACTGCCGAAATCGTGGAATAATCTGGACCAGCCGTCCTCTGGCGGGCGTTCCCCACGAGACGGTAGGCTAACAAAACAAGCGGCGAAGACCGCGTTAGGGAGATTAAAATGAGCACAGTTATCAAGAACGGAACCGTTGTCACTGCGGACTTGTCCTATAAGGCGGACGTGATGGTAGAAGATGGTGTGATCACCGAGATCGGGATAGGACTGAAGGGCGACAAGGAACTGGACGCGACGGGCTGCTATGTGATGCCGGGTGGCATTGACCCGCATACGCACCTTGAGATGCCGTTTATGGGAACGTATTCCAGCGATGATTTCGAAAGCGGGACACGGGCGGCCTTGGCTGGTGGCACAACGATGGTGGTGGATTTCGCTCTGCCCAACCCCGGGGAAAGCCTGCTGGACGCCTTGAAGCGCTGGGATAATAAATCGACCCGCGCGAACTGTGACTATTCCTTCCATATGGCTGTGACCTGGTGGGGTGAGCAAGTGTTTGATGACATCAAAACCGTTGTGGAAGAGCGTGGAATCAATACGTTTAAACACTTCATGGCCTATAAAGGCGCGCTTATGGTGAATGACGATGAGCTGTTCGCGTCATTCAAGCGGTTGGCGGAACTGGGCGGTATCGCGATGGTGCATGCCGAGAATGGTGATGTCGTGGCCGAGTTGCAAGCCAAGCTGTTGGCCGAAGGTAATTCTGGCCCCGAGGCGCATGCCTACTCACGCCCGCCACAGGTCGAAGGCGAAGCCACGAACCGTGCCATCATGATCGCTGATATGGCGGGCGTGCCGCTTTACGTGGTGCATACCTCCTGTGAAGAAGCGCATGAGGCCATCCGTCGGGCCAAGATGCTAGGCAAACGCGTGTGGGGAGAGCCGCTGATCCAGCACCTGACGCTGGACGACAGCGAATATGCGCATCCCGACTGGGACCATGCGGCGCGGCGAGTCATGAGCCCTCCGTTTCGCAACAAACAGCACCAGGATAGCCTGTGGGCGGGGCTGCAGTCGGGCTCGCTGAGCGTCGTGGCCACGGATCATTGTGCGTTTACGACTGAACAGAAGCGCTATGGCGTCGGCGATTTCACCAAGATCCCGAATGGCACTGGCGGTCTGGAGGACCGGATGCCGATGCTGTGGACCCACGGTGTGAATACCGGGCGGTTAACGCCAAACGAGTTCGTTGCAGTTACTTCAACAAACATCGCTAAGATATTGAACTGCTACCCAAAAAAAGGCGCAATCCTTGTAGGCGCTGATGCCGACATCGTCGTTTGGGACCCTGAAAAGAGCAAAACGATCACCGCCGAAACGCAGCAATCTTCGATCGACTACAACGTGTTTGAAGGAAAGCAAGTCAAGGGCTTGCCTCGCTTTACCTTGACCCGCGGACAGGTGGCCGTGCATGACGGCGAGATCAAAACACAAGAAGGCCACGGCAAGTTTGTTGCGCGTGAGGCCAACACCACCGTCAACAAGGCACTGAGCACCTGGAAAGAGCTTACCGCCCCAAGGCCAGTCGAACGGTCGGGCATCCCGGCGACGGGAGTTTAGTGTAGGCCAGTAACTGCAGGCTCCGCATAAAGATAATATTTTCAAGGCAGTACAATGAACACTGAAAGTACGACCGAGCCCGTAATTGAGGCAAATCAGCTGGATTTGACGTTCCAGACAAATGACGGGCCGGTCCACGCGCTCAAAGACGTAGAACTGACGATCAACAAGGGTGATTTCGTCAGTTTTATCGGGCCGTCGGGTTGCGGTAAGACGACCTTTTTGCGGTGTATTGCAGCGCTTGAAACGCCAACCGGGGGCACGCTGACGGTCAACGGCATGACACCGGATGAGGCGCGGCGAAACCGGGCCTATGGGTATGTGTTTCAGGCAGCGGGTCTGTACCCGTGGCGAACCATCGCAAAAAATATCAAACTGCCGCTTGAGATCATGGGATACTCGTCAGCCGAGCAAGAAGACAGGGTGAGCAAAGTTCTGGAACTTGTTGATCTAACTGGATTTGGCGGCAAGTTCCCATGGCAGTTGTCAGGTGGCATGCAACAGCGTGCCAGCATCGCTCGGGCGCTGGCGTTTGATGCGGATCTTCTGCTGATGGATGAACCTTTCGGGGCGCTGGATGAGATTGTGCGCGACCACCTGAACGAGCAGCTTCTGGCCCTGTGGGCGCGAACAGAAAAAACCATCGGGTTTGTCACTCATTCGATCCCCGAGGCTGTGTATCTCAGCACAAAGATAGTGGTGATGAGCCCGCGGCCGGGGCGGATTACGGATGTAATCGACAGTCCTTTGCCAAAGGAGCGACCTTTGGATATTCGAGACAGTCCTGAATTCATCGAAGTTGCGCATCGCGTACGTGAAGGTCTGAGGGCGGGGCATTCGGATGACTAGTACGGGGATAAGGGCATTCTGGGCGGTCCTGACCGTTGTCGGCGTCATCATTCTGTTTTGGTACGCGGCCAGCGTGCCGATGAACATTAAGGGTGTGTTGACCGAACTCGAACGGGCCGGAGAATCCGTCGATCCGCCTAACGCGGCCGATCGGCGAGATATGAATGAGTTTGGGCTGATCTTCGACAACAGCTTTGCGATTGACGAAACGTGGGAGCAGGACCGCCCACGTCTGCCTGCACCGCATCAGGTGGCTGAAGAGTTGTGGGACAGCACGGTCGAGAAAAAGATCACCTCGAAAAGATCCCTAATCTACCACTCATGGGTGACACTCAGCGCCACAATGCTTGGATTTGCGATCGGCACGGGGTTGGGCATTCTGCTGGCCGTCGGGATCGTGCATAGCCGCGTTATGGATTTGTCGGTCATGCCCTGGGCCATCGTCAGCCAGACCATACCTATCATCGCACTTGCGCCGATGATCATCGTGGTCCTGTATTCTGTGGGCATTCAAGGGATCATTCCCAAAGCGATCATCTCGGCTTACCTCAGCTTTTTCCCGGTCGTGGTTGGCATGGTAAAGGGGCTGCGCAGCCCCGATGCGATGCAGTTGGACCTTTTGCGCACCTATAACGCCAGCCAATCGCAAGGGTTTTGGAAGCTGCGCCTGCCGGCGTCCATGCCTTACCTGTTTACCTCGCTAAAGATCGGCATCGCGGCCTCACTCGTCGGAGCCATTGTTGGCGAACTGCCGACCGGGGCGGTTGCCGGTCTGGGCGCGCGTCTGCTGGCAGGGAGCTATTACGGTCAGACAGTGCAGATCTGGTCGGCCCTGTTTGCCGCAGCGATATTGGCAGCATGTCTCGTTGGTCTGCTGGGCCTGTTTGAGCGTTCGGTTCTGAAACGGATGGGGATGGCGCAATGATACTCGTTTTCAGCGCAATCCTTCTGTGGCTGTTCGGTTGGTGGATAAACAGCCGACTGGCAAGCGGACCCTATGCCGATACGCAGACCGTGCGGTTTTTAGCGCCCCTTATCTTTGGTCTTACAATCATAGGGATATGGGAACTGACGGTGCGGGGGCTTGATGTACCGCTGGTCATCCTGCCTGCGCCATCCTTGATCGCAGTGCGCTTTGCAGACAGCTTACCAATTCTTTGGGCTGACTTTGTTCAGACGATCATCAAAGGGGCGCTCAGCGGTTATATCATCGGGTGCGGATCGGCCTTTTTGGTGGCGATTGCCGTGGACAGGTGGGATTTCTTGCGGCTTGGGTTGCTGCCGGTCGGAAACTTTGTGGCGGCCCTGCCAATCGTGGGAACCGCCCCCATTCTGGTGATGTGGTTCGGGTTTGACTGGCACTCCAAGGCGGCGGTGGTTGTGGTGATGGTGTTCTTTCCGATGCTGGTTAACACCGTAGCCGGCCTCCGAGAAGCCACAGCCATGCAGCGCGACTTGATGGAGACTTATGCGGCGACCTATTGGCAAAGCTTCCTAAAGCTGCGCCTTCCTGCGGCGATGCCGTTTATATTCAACGGGCTAAAGATTTCTACCACTCTTGCGCTGATTGGCGCTATCGTGGCCGAGTTCTTTGGTTCGCCGACCTTGGGTATGGGATTCCGGATTTCAACCAGCGTTGGGCAGCTTTCGCTGGATATGGTCTGGGCTGAGATCGTCGTGGCCGCCTTGGCCGGGACGGCATTTTATGGCTTGGTCGCTATGATCGAAAAGGCGGTGACCTTCTGGCACCCGTCGCAACGCGGATAACAAAGATTAAACAGACCTCGAAAACGGGGCACCAACAACAACTAGGAGAGATGAAGATGAATAAGCTACTCAGCGGGGCGATTGCTGCTTTCAGCCTTGCAGCCAGCACAGCCTTGGCGGCGGATGAAGTGACGCTGCAGTTAAAGTGGGTCACGCAGGCGCAGTTCGCGGGCTACTATGTAGCCAAGGACAAAGGGTTTTACGAAGAAGAGGGGCTAAATGTCACAATCCTGCCGGGCGGCCCAGATATCGCGCCGACGCAGGTGATCGCGGGCGGTGGTGCCGATGTCACCGTTGAATGGATGCCGGCCGCGCTCGCCGCACGCGAAAAGGGCTTGCCGCTGGTCAATATCGCGCAACCGTTCAAAAGCTCTGGCATGATGCTGACATGCTGGAAAGATGCTGGGATCTCGTCACCTGAAGATCTTAAGAACCGCACGCTGGGTGTTTGGTTTTTCGGCAACGAATTCCCGTTCATGAGCTGGATGAGCCAGTTGGGCATCGACACCAGCGGCAAGAGCGAGAACGGTGTTGAGGTCCTGAAGCAGGGCTTTAACGTCGATCCGTTGCTGCAGCGTCAGGCCGATTGCATCAGCACCATGACCTATAATGAATACTGGCAGGTGATCGACGCCGGCGTCAGCCCGGATGAGCTTGTCACCTTTAAATACGAGGAACAGGGCGTCGCCACGCTTGAGGACGGTTTGTATGTTCTGGAGGAAAACCTGAGTGACGAAGGTTTTGTTGACCGCATGGAACGGTTTGTTCGTGCTTCGATGAAAGGCTGGAAATACGCCGAGGAAAACCCTGATGAAGCAGCTGAAATCGTGCTTGAGAATGACGCGACCGGTGCCCAGACGGAAGAACATCAAAAGCGCATGATGAGCGAGATTGCCAAGCTGACTGCCGGTTCAAACGGCGCGCTCGAAGAGGAGGACTTTCAGCGTACGGTGGATACTCTGCTGGCCGGCGGTTCGGATCCAGTGATCACCAAGCAGCCCGAGGGCGCGTGGACACACACGATTACCGATGCTGCCCTGAACTGATTTTTGGCAAATTCCGAAACTGGCGCGGTCCCAACTGGGGCCGCGTTTCCTTTTGGTGCACAGGAATTGACACTGTACTTGTGTTGAGAAATGGGTAGTATTCTTTTGTAATTTGACGCGTTTAGTACGGCCAACCCTAAAACTTAGAAAAAAATGCAAAATTTTGCATCAGAATTCGACGCAGCCATAGCTTTGATCCTGAACGGGGATGCAGAGCTTTGGGCGATTGTGCTGTTGTCCCTGAAGGTTTCGCTTGTCGCTGTCCTGATTTCTGCGCTGATCGGCATGCCTTTGGGGGCCGCCTTGGCGGTCGCGCGGTTTCCCGGACGGCGCGTGTTGATCGTTCTGATGAACGCCCTGATGGGCCTGCCTCCTGTCGTTGTGGGGCTTCTGGTTTATCTGATGTTGTCGCGTTCGGGTCCGCTTGGAGTTTTGGAGCTACTGTACACCCCAACCGCCATGATCATCGCACAGGTGGTTCTGGTCACCCCCATCATCGCGGCGCTGACCCGTCAAGTCATCGAGATGCTGGCTGAGGAGTATTCGGAACAGCTCCGCTCGTTGGGCGTGTCACGGCTGTCCTCGGTCCCGGTTTTGTTGTGGGATGCGCGATTGGCGCTGGTAACGGCGCTCTTGGCCGGTTTCGGGCGCGCCATTGCTGAGGTCGGAGCGGTGATCATCGTGGGTGGGAATATCAACCATGTGACGCGGGTGATGACGACGACAATCGCGCTTGAAACGTCCAAGGGCAACCTTGCGCTGGCGCTGGCTCTTGGTGCGATCCTGATCGGTATCGCGGTTGCCGTGACTGCCATGGTCAGCACACTCAGCTTGCGGGCCGAACAGGAAGGGCTGCGCCATGCGTGACCTGGTTTCAGATATGGCAAGTTGCCTGTCGGTGGGGGGCGTACGGATTACGCGCAAAGGTAAGGCGTTGCTGGACGTACCCAGTTTGAACCTCGACGGGCCGGGACCAACCCTGATCCTTGGGCCGAACGGGGCGGGCAAGAGCCTCTTGCTGCGGTGTCTTCATGGGTTGATTGTACCGGATCGTGGCCAGGTGATGCAGGATGGTGTACCCCTGAACGCTGAACACAAAGCACGACAGGGGATGGTGTTTCAACAGCCTGTCTTGCTGCGCCGGTCTGTTGCGGCAAACCTGGATTTTGTCCTGAAACGCCAAGGTTTGCCCCGCAGCGAACGGAAAACCCGCATCCAGGATTTGCTGACCGAGGGTGGGCTGGATGGTAAGGCTCGGCAGTCTGCCAGGTCGTTGTCTGGGGGGGAGGCGCAACGTCTAGCCATTCTGCGCGCCCTCGCGCTTAACCCCGAGACGCTGTTTCTGGATGAACCCACCAGCGCGCTTGACCCGAGCGCCACGCAGATGATCGAACGGATGGTTCAGTGGGCCTCATCCCGTGGCGTGCGTATCGTTATGGTGACGCATGACATTGGTCAGGCCCGACGATTGGCTGCCGACATCGTAATGATGCAGGGCGGTCGGGTGGTTGAACACGGTGCAGCGAAACAGGTGTTGGATGCCCCCAAAAGCGACGCCGCACGCCGATATCTGGCAGGCGGGTTGGTTACCTAATTAAAAATTGGAGTTCTAAATGATCCGGAACATTGTTCAGGCAAGCTTGATTGCTGTCGGTTTGACGGCGACAGCGGTGGGTGCCGAAGAGCCGTTTATCGTAGTTCAATCGACGACCTCGACCCAGAATTCGGGCCTTTTGGACTATATCCTTCCGGGGTTTGAGGCTGAAACAGGCATAGATGTCCGGGTGGTTTCCGTTGGCACAGGTCAGGCGATTCGTAACGCGATTAACGGGGATGGGGATGTGCTGCTGGTGCATTCCAAGCCAGCTGAGGAGAAATTTGTGGCCGACGGCTGGGGCGTTCAGCGTTTTGACGTGATGTATAACGACTTTGTTCTTGTCGGGCCGAAGTCTGATCCGGCAAAGGTGAAGGGTGGCACGGATATTGTGGCTGCACTGACTGCGGTCGCCGAGGCAGAAGCCCCGTTTGCTTCGCGCGGGGATGACAGCGGCACGCACAAGGCAGAGATGCGCCTGTGGGATGCTACGGCTGCCGACCCCACTGCGGCATCAGGGACGTGGTACCGAGAAACCGGCTCGGGAATGGGGGCGACGCTGAATGTGGCAAACGGGATGGGTGCCTATGTGCTGACGGATCGCGCCACATGGCAATCTTTCGGGAACAAGGACAATCTTGAGGTTCTGGTCGAAGGCGATCCGCGTTTGTTCAATCAGTACGGTGTCATTCTTGTGAACGCTGAAAAGCACCCCCATGTTCGCGCCGCTGCAGGCCAGAGGTTCATCGACTGGCTCATCGGTCCGCATGGTCAGGAGGCGATCGCGTCTTACAAGCTGGACGGCCAGCAGTTGTTTTTTCCGAACGCAGAATAACGCGTCAGCCGCTGGCGCCGTTGTGGTGGATTGTTCCCAATCCAGACAGGTCATAGCCACCGAACTCGGCGGCGCGAATGCTGAAACGTTCTGATTGCATAAAGCCCAGCAGTTTCAGCATCGGATCCTCGAAATAGGCGCGTCGCCAGATGGCGAGATCCAGACGCTCGGAATGGGTCGGAACGAACTTCAGATCGTAGAGCCCAGCCAAGGCACCCAGCCCGAACCCAACCTCGGCCTTGCTGTCGTGCAGGGCAATGGCCAGTTCTTCTTCGGTGCGGGCAGCGGTGGGTAGAGTGTCCAGATCGTCGCGCGTCAGCCCGTGGGCTTCAAGTTGTGTGTCGAATAACCGCTGACTGGCGGCGCTGTCCTGACGCAGGATCACCCGCCGTCCTTTCATATCAGAAAATCCGGAGATGCCTGTGGCTTCCGGGGACAGAAGCAGCCCGCGCTGTCGCAGCGCGATTTCGTAAAGAACAACCGGAGCCTCACCGAGATTGGCGCGCAGGGATTGCGTGTTAAAGCCGTTGTCTTCGTGAATATGCAGCGCCGCGGCTTGTGCGCTGCGATCCTTCAGGCGTTCCAACCCATCGAACGAGCCGTCATAATACGTCGCCAGACCAGAGCCGCTTTCACGCAGCGCCCAATCCAGCAACGGATCGTGGCTGCCTGCAACAATCGGGGGCAGGGGCGGCTCGGCCACCTGCGGGCCCGAGCGTGAGGCGTTGAGCCATGCGATAACCTCGGCCCTTGGAAACAGAAGCTTACCCATGGCGCGAACACAGGGAACCTCACCAGATGAGGCAAGGTCATAGGCCTTCCGCTCGCCAATGCGCAGCAGGTCGGCCAGCTCTTTCGTCGTCAGGTATTCAGACATTTAGTCGAGGCGCACAGCGGATCCGGATCCCACATCCGCCGCGCTGAATCCCATCTGTTGCAGCGCAAAGGGTGCAGCAGCGGTAATCACGACCATTGCGGCCACAGCGGCAATAAAGGCTTTCATCGGTCTCCTCCGGTTGCGTTCTCCGGTGCCGTTGCGCGGCGCAGAAAGGCGACCAAATCGTCGCGGTCCTGCGCTTGTGTGATCCGTTGCATCGGCATCTTTGACCCCGGAATGTAGTGGTCTGGCCCTTCGTCGAAAAGGGCATTTATCGTATCGTCATTCCAAATGATATCAGAGTCTTGCAGCGTATCCGAGTAGAAATATCCCGGCAACGTTCCTGCCTTTCGACCAAAGACGCCATGCAATGTCGGACCCGCCCGCCTTTCCCCATCGGGTGTCAGGCTATGACAGATCGAGCATTTGCGGGCAAACTGGCGTTCACCATTGCTCATCTCTTCTGGGTTTTTAAGGAAACTTGGCTCAATCGCAGCCATTTGCGCCTGATCGCCAAGTGCCGACACAGGCCAGCTATACATCGCCTCATCAATACCGCCGGCGTGAATGTTCCGCCCGTCGGTAGAAAACGCCAAAGCCCAAACCGGCCCGCGCAGGGTGGCGCGGAAATCCTGTGCGATACGCCAGTCCTGCGTGTCGATGACCATGATGTAACCTTCACCATCGCCCACTGCCAGCATTGTGCGATCCGGGCTAAGCGCCAAGGCCAGGATAGGACGGCGGCCAAGGGTAAAATCGCGCTCTTCTCCGGTATTCAGATCCAGTATGCGCGTCACACCGTCAACCGCCCCATAGGCAATCCAGTTGTCTTGGGTGTTCAGAACAAGCTCATTTATCCCAAAGCCATGTTCGACTAGACGCCGGGTTTCCTGACCGCTGGCCACATCCCAAATTCGCAAAGTTCCATCCATACCGGCGGAATACAATGTGGCGCCATCGGATGAGAAGGCCACAGCGTTAACCCCGCTACCAATGGTTAGGGTATGTGCGCTTGAACCGTCCTCGGGCCAAAGTCCGATGGTACCGTCCCAACTTGCCGTTGCCACGTGAGTTTTCGAGGCCGCAAGACCCACGATCTTTCCTTTGTGACGGCCGACAACCTCGCCGCCCGGCCAGCGGCGCAAGGTAAAGTCATCCCCAGCTGAGTAGATCGCACGCCCGTTGAAAGAGACACAGTTGACAGCCGCCTCGTGCCCCTCAAGCCATTCCGGCTTGCCGTCCGACCACAAGCCAACGGAATTATCGAAGCTTGCCGTTGCGATCCGCCCATCAGGCGCGGTCGCGATCCCCATGATCGGTCCACCGTGACCTTTGAGCGTAAAGAACTCGGCCAAGGCGGGCAGGGGGATCAGAGCAAGTGCAACGGCCAGCCAGCGCATCTATTCCGCAGGCGAGGCCGCTGCTTTTCCGGCTTCTTTTTCCTGCACCTCTTCCAACCACAACGAGTGATGTTCGCGCGCCCATTGCTCTTCGACTTCGCCCGTGCCCATGGCATCGAACGCGCCTTCCATCCCGACCGAGCCAAGGTAGATATGCGCAATGATAATGGCGATGAAGATATAGGCGACGATCACGTGCCAGAGCTGCGCGTATTGCATCTCTTCTTGCGGGGACATTTGCGTCGGCAGGTTCAGGCCAAGCATCTGAGGAATTCCCGTGGCATTCGCGACCGAGAAGGTCTTGGCGAACATCGGCAGTTCGAACGGGAACAGAAGGGACAGGCCCGACAGGCTGATCGATACACCCAACAAGACACAGGCCCAGAAGATCACCTTTTGGCCGGCGTTGAATTTCTTGGCGGGCGGGTGGCTGCCTTTGGTGAATAACCCCCCTCCGGCGGCCAGCCATTTCAGGTCGGTGCGGTTGGGGATGTTGTGCGCGATCCAATTCACCGTGATAATGACCAGCCCCAGCATAAAGGCCCAGGCCAGGTTGTTGTGCAGCCACTTGCAGCCCTGCGCGATAGTCGCGAAACCTTCTTTTCCGAAGATCGGGATCAGGAAGTCGCGGCCATAAAGGGTCAACAAGCCCGTTATTCCCAGAACCAGGAATGATCCCGCGAACAACCAGTGGCCGAAACGTTCAAACCCGTTGAAGCGGAGCACGGTCCGGCCTGTCTTTTCCCCGTCTATGCGAATTCTTCCACGCAGCAGAAAAAACAGCACGAGGATGGCCAGCATTCCAGCAATGATATACGTTCCGTATTCGCGCAACGGACCGGTGCGAAATGCCATCCACCACATACCACCGTCCTGAATAAGAACGCTGTCGGCGGGTCCGCGCGACGACACAGTTACGTCGGCCGAACCATAACGTAACGCGCGGTAGACATCGCTGTCCGAGGCAACCCCGCGTGTCCCGAACTGCCCCAGTAACCCTTCGACATTGCCTTGGCCGGTGTTTTGCGATCGGTAGCTGTCGTCCACTTTTTCACCGCGCTGACGAGCCAGTATGTCCTCTAGCGTAGTCGCGCCACCGGTCGAGGTACGCTCATTTGTGGGGGCCGGTGCCTCGGTCTCGTTGGTTTGCGCGACGGCGGCTTGTGCCAGTCCAATGGTAAACAGCAATGCGATGAATAAGCGGAACATCTGAACCTCGGTCAAAATCCCTGATCAGGCGACCCACGTATGCAGGTCGCCTGTTTGGTTTACGGAAAGCGGCCTTAGCCGTCTTTCTGGTCGTAAGCCGTGCCCCAGCCCCAAGCGCCCGAGCCGAACCCGCGTGCGACAACACGCTCACGGTAGATGGCCGACACCACGTCGCCGTCACCGGCGAGCAGGGCTTTCGTAGAACACATCTCGGCGCAGATAGGCAGTTTGCCTTCTGCGATCCGGTTGCGACCATATTTGGCGAACTCTGCAGTCGAGTGCGTTTCCTCGGGCCCACCGGCGCAGAAGGTACATTTGTCCATCTTGCCGCGTGATCCGAAGTTGCCTGCCTGCGGATACTGCGGCGCGCCAAAGGGGCACGCGTAGAAGCAGTAGCCGCAGCCAATGCACAGGTCCTTGGAGTGCAGGACGACCCCTTCTTCGTTCTGATAGAAGCAGTCGACCGGGCACACCGCCATGCAAGGCGCGTCCGAGCAATGCATACAGGCGACCGAGATCGAGCGTTCGCCCGGGTCACCGTCATTGATCGTCACCACCCTGCGGCGGTTCACGCCCCACGGCACCTCGTGTTCGTTCTTACACGCGGTGACGCAGGCATTGCACTCGATGCAGCGTTCGGCGTCGCAGAGAAATTTTGCTCTTGCTGCCATGTTCTCTTTTCCTCCCTTACGCTGCCCAGATTTTGCAGAGAGTCGCTTTGGTCTCTTGCATCTGGGTCACTGAATCGTAGCCATAGGTCTGAGCAGTGTTAGAACTTTCGCCCAGCACGTAGGGATCAGCACCCTGGGGGTACTTCGCCCGCAGATCATCGCCCTGGAAATGGCCACCGAAGTGGAATGGCATGAAGGCCACGCCGGCACCGACCCTGTTGGTCAGCATCGCCATCACCTTGACCTTGCCTCCTTCCGGACCTTCGACCCAGACCTGGCTACCGTCACGAATACCAAGGTTGTTGGCGTCGCGCGGATTGATCTCGACGAACATGTCCTGTTGAAGTTCAGCCAGCCATGGATTTGACCGCGTCTCATCCCCGCCGCCTTCATATTCGACCAGACGACCTGACGTGAGGATTATCGGGTAATCCTTTGAAAAGTCGTTCTTCTGGATCGACGCATAAAGGGTCGGCAGGCGATAGGCCTGACGGTCTTCGTAGGTTGGATAGTCCTCCACCAGATCGCGCCGGTTGGTATAGAGCGGCTCGCGATGCAGTGGGATCGGATCCGGGAAGGTCCAGACGACCGCGCGGGCCTTGGCGTTCCCGAAGGGCGCGCAGCCATGCTTGATCGCAACCCGCTGGATACCGCCGGAAAGGTCGGTTTTCCAGTTGGTCTCTGGTCCCGCAACGGCGTCGATGGCCGCGCGTTCCTCATCCGTCAAGTCACCGTCCCAGCCAAGGTCCATGAGCATCTGCATCGTGAATTCGGGATATCCATCCTGAATTTCCGACCCAACACTATAGACCCCTTCGGCCAGCAGGTTGTCACCGTCGCGTTCCACGCCAAAGCGCGCGCGGAAGGTCAGACCACCTTCGGCTACCGGTTTGGACATATCATAAAGGTTCGGTGTCCCTGTATGACCCATTTCCGGCGTTCCCCAGCAGGGCCAGGGCAGGCCGTAATATTCGCCGTCATTCGGACCGCCAACAGCCTGCAGCGTGGTTCTGTCGAACGTGTGCTGGTTGGCCATGTGACTCTTCAGACGTTCTGGCGATTGGCCTGTATAGCCGATGGTCCAGAGGCCCGAGTTGAACTCACGGGTGATGCTTTCAACATTCGGGGTCTCGGGGTCCTCCATCTCGATATTGCGGAACAGACGATCTGCCCAGCCGAACTTGTTTGCGAACTTGGCCATGATAACCTCGTCCGGCAGGCTTTCGAACAGCGGATCGACCACTTTATCGCGCCACTGTAGCGATCGGTTCGAGGCCGTGACCGAGCCACGGGTTTCGAACTGCGTACAGGCGGGCAAGAGGTAGACGCCATCGGTGCGGTCATGCAGAACAGCCGAGACGGTGGGATACGGGTCAATTACGACCAGCATGTCCAGCTTCTCCATCGCCGTCTTCATCTCCGGTCCTCGCGTTTGCGAGTTCGGAGCGTGACCCCACAGAACCATGGCGCGAACGTTGTTGTCCTGGTCCATGTTTGCCGGGTCTTCCAGAACACCATCGATCCAACGAGACACCGGAATGCCGCGTTCGTTCTGAAGCGGCTTGTCCTTGCCGTCCTTGTCCTTGATCGAAGCGAACTGACCAGCCAGCCATTCTGGGTCTTCACCCCAGACGCGCGCCCAATGGGCCCAAGCCCCTTTTGACAGGCCATAGTAGCCGGGCAGGGTGTGGGACAGAACACCAAGATCCGTCGCGCCCTGCACGTTGTCATGGCCGCGGAAGATGTTCGTTCCACCGCCGGACGTGCCCATGTTACCAAGTGCAAGTTGCAGCACGCAGTAGGCGCGGGTGTTGTTGTTCCCGTTTGTATGCTGCGTACCACCCATGCACCAGATCACCGTGCCGGGGCGATTGTTCACCAAAGTGCGCGCCACGCGCTTCAGCTGTGAACCGGGTACACCAGTCACGCGCTCGGTTTCTTCGGGTGTCCAGTTGGCGACCTCCTCACGGATCTGGTCCATTCCCCAGACACGGGTGCGGATGAACTCTTTGTCCTCCCAACCGTTGTCGAAGATGTGCCACAGCATACCCCAGATCAGGGCAACGTCTGTTCCGGGACGGAACCGGACATATTCATCCGCGTGTGCCGCTGTGCGCGTAAAGCGCGGGTCACAAACGATCAGCGGTGCGTTGTTCTGCTCTTTCGCGCGCAGAACATGCAGCAGCGAGACGGGGTGCGCCTCGGCCGGGTTGCCGCCGATGATGAAGATCGCTTTTGAGTTATGGATGTCGTTGTACGAATTGGTCATGGCACCGTAGCCCCATGTATTCGCAACGCCCGCAACCGTGGTTGAGTGGCAAATCCGGGCTTGGTGGTCCACGTTGTTCGTACCCCAATAGGCGGCGAACTTGCGGAACAGGTAGGCCTGTTCATTGTTGTGCTTTGCAGACCCCAGCCAGTACACGCTGTCTGGTCCGGATTCCTGGCGGATGTTCATCATGCCGTCGCCGATCTCGTTGATCGCCTCTTCCCAGCTGATGCGTTTCCACTCTCCGCCTTCTTTTTTCATCGGGTACTTCAGGCGGCGCTCGCCGTGGGCGTGTTCGCGAACCGAGGCCCCCTTGGCGCAGTGCGCACCCAAATTGAACGGGCTATCCCAGCCCGGCTCCTGACCGATCCATACGCCGTTCGATACTTCGGCAACCACGGTGCAACCGACCGAACAATGCGTGCAAACCGATTTGACTAGGTTGACCGCGCCGGTGGCTGTGGCGGCGGCATTGGCCTGTGTCACGGTTCCACCCGTGGCGCTGATCGCGGCAAGGCCGCCAATCGTCAGGCCCGAACCACGCAGGAATGCGCGGCGATCAACGGTTTTCTCGCCGATCTGGGACAGGATACTTGTCCGCTGGGGGCGTCTCGCAACCCCGTTGGTCTTTTTCCTAAGCATTTTTCTCCTCCCTTGCTGGCCATGACCTGCATGGCTGGCTTGGTACTGTTGATGCCGACGTCAGGGCCAATCGCAACCGTCTGCCGGGTGTGACAACGTCCGGGTTAGAACCGGGCGCTGTCGAGGTAAGCGCGCGTATGCGCGGTGTCCTGCATCCGGGTTTCGTCCGTAGGCAGCTCGGCTGCTTCGGCCTGTCCGGTCAGGCTGGCGGCGGCAACGGCAGCGGGTGCTGCGGTTCCGGCCAGTTTGAGGAAGTCGCGGCGCGTTGCGCCTTCTTCCTTGGTCTTGCTCATGGGCATCTCCTTTCCCATTTGCAGTTTGACGCCCAGAAAAGGCGCCGGTGAAGGACAGCGGTTCAGGCTGTCGTCATTCGAAACGCTTCGCGCTCGATCTCCATGAATACCCGACCGGCCGTGCCGACAGATGCGTAAAGAACCGATGCTTCGGCTGCTTCCAGATCCGCATAGAAATGCGTGGCCCAGGGGCCGATATGTTTGTTCCAGAACGCCTTTTGATCAGCCAATGTGGCAGGCACACCAAAGCGGCCAACGATCATTCCCGCCATCATCTCCATCAACGAGGCGATATTGTCCTCGGGTTCAAACACGTTTTTGGCCCGCGTGATACTGCGTGCGGCCATGTCCTTGCGCAGCTGCGCCAAGGGTTTTTCGTTCAGAAAGCCGGTCAGGTAAAAGCTGGCATAGGGCAGCAGCTCGCCACGTCCCAACCCAATGAACAGCGCATTGAACTCACGTTCCGCCGCGGTGGGTTTGGTAACCTTTGCCACACGCGCCATGGCTTGAATGGCCTTCCCCAGATCAGTATCGTCACCAGTCAGGCCAGCGACCTGATCCAGCAGCATCTTATCCGGCGGGGCAGCCAGAAGAAGTCCAAGAAAGTTATAGAAATCCGCGCGCAGGCGATCCTCGGATGAGACATCAAGTTTTTGCGCGTTGTTTGCGGTCATAAGGCTATCCTTCAAACTCGAATTTCATGCGACGTGGGCTCGGGGCCGGTTCGACCTCTTCGGTGTCCTCAGCCACAGCGACTACAACGGGCGTCGGGCTAGGCTCTTCCAGCAACTCGGGGTCCGCGTCCGGTTCGGCTGTGTCTTCTTCCGGCTGTTCTTCTTCAGCTTGAGCCGCTAGCGCTTCGATATGGGCCAGCATGCCTTTGCCAACCTGATAGGCCGTAGAGATATTTTCGATCACGCACGCAGCGTCGGTATAATCTTCGCCGTAATCGACCAGTCCGTCGACATTGGCCAGAACCGGATTCAGCCGCCACAAACGCCGCAGCGCGCGGCGGCGCAGGCGGTCTGGCACCGCCTTGGCCATAAAGCCCGAGACGTCATCCCCGGCTTGCAACTGATCGGGGTCGGGCAGGTTGAACTCAGCCAATATTTCGGCGTCGCTCTTTTCTTGCAACTCGGCCTGTTGTGCGGCAATGGTTTGGTCTTCGGCCGCGATCACTTCGGCTTCGGCCTCAGCCTGAACGGCGGCCTTGCGACGGGACCAGAAATCGCGGGCTTGGGTCATTGCGACATCCTCCGCGGAGCGCGGTAAACGTCCGAAGCCTGCCGGATGCGAGCGTCCCCCTTACCGTCTTCCACAAGATCGGTCCGCTTTTTGTCACGGCGGCGTTTGACGAAAACTTCATCGCGATGATGTTCCAACGCGAAATCCCTGACCCATGCGATCAGACCATCGGTCATTGGAATTTTCTCGACTATTTCTTCCCCGGTATCGGCATAGTCCTGCCCTTCGAACGGGGATGCCGTGACAAGGACCGCATCCATCGGACGTTCACCATCAAGCGCATCGCGTAGAACCAGATAGATTGAGGGTTGGCCGTCGGACAGGTTGACCATGTAGGCTTCGGTTTCATCCGCCCAAAGTGTCAGGGGCAGGGTGGCGGCATGGTATTCCACTGCATCACCTTCGCGGCGCAACTCACGCCAGTCTGCCGGTCCGGCACCCGGTAATACGGCAACGGCACGCCAGTTCCATTTGGCCCAGCGAGTAACACCGGGTGTTTTGCGCACGACGACGCCGATTGGCATTTCGATCTGGCTTGCGGCCTTGGCCACTGGCTCCTCCCCGAAAGGCTCTCCCCTGCCTTCCCTAGCGTCTACTATGGTACACAATCCGGCTTTGTGCCAAGCATGAATTCTTTTGAAACATAATATTTTAATGTCTGTTCCTTACTTCAATTGTCGGGAACTGGTTTCGTAATTCACAAATTCATCAATGAATGCTGCTAAGCGGATTGCCTGAGTGCTAATACGGTTTAATGTGCAAAGCATAGGGAATGTGTCCGGGGGAGGATATGGGTACCAAACTATTGCTTTGTGATTGCGCAGGCAGTCAAACCGTAGACGGCGACCGGATTGCAGGTTCCTGCGATGTTGAATGCTCTAAACTTCATACCGCGCTTTGCACTGATCAGCTGGGGGTGGTGTCACGAGCCTTGCAAGAGGAAGAGCAGGTTTTTATCGCCTGCGGGCAGGAGCAGGACGTGTTCCGCACCCTTGCCGACGAACTGGAAGTCGACACGCCAGCCTTCGTGGATCTGCGCGATCGTGCCGGGTGGTCTGAGCAGGGCAGCGCAGCAGCCCCTAAGATGGCGGCTCTGGCCGCCGAAGCATTGCTACCTCAGCCAATCACGCGCAGCGTTGATGTTGTAAGCGAAGGCACCTGCTTTATTGTTGGTCCCGGTGAACCGGCCTTTGATTTGGCCAATAGGCTGTCTGATACGCTGGCCGTTACAGTGCTGATCACTGACAATGCGCAGCCGATCACGCGCAGCTTTGATGTGGTACGAGGGCAGTTGCGGTCTGTGACGGGTGCGCTGGGTAGGTTTTCATTGCGTTTTGATGGATTGCAGCAGCTTGAACCGGGCGGTCGTGGGGCCTTCGGTTGGTCCGAACCGCGCAATGGCGCGCTCTCATCCTGCGACATTGTTCTTGACCTGACCGGTGGCACTCCGTTCGTTCAGGCCCCTGCCAAACGCGAGGGGTATTTGCGCGCCGATCCCAAAGATTTGGTCGCGGTCGAGCGTATTGCGTTCCAGGCGGTCCAACTGGTCGGTACGTTCGAAAAGCCGCTTTACGTTCGGTTGGAAGAGACGCTCTGCGCGCATTCCCGTGCCGAACAGGTTGCCTGTACCAATTGCCTTGATATCTGCCCGACGGGTGCAATCACCCCGGCGGGTGAGCACGTGTCGATTGAGCCGATGGTGTGCGCCGGATGCGGAGCCTGCGCGGCACTGTGCCCCTCAACTGCCATAACCTACGAAGACCCGCCAGTTTCCGCCCTTCTGTCGCGGATGCACATTCTGGCGCGCACGTATCGGCGTGCAGGGGGCGAAGCGCCTCGGTTGCTGGTGCATGATGCACATGGGGCCGAGATGATCCGGCTTGCCGCGCGGTTTGGGCGCGGCCTGCCAGCAGACGTCATCCCGTTGGAACTGAGCGTGATCTCGGGTTTCGGTCACGCCGAGATGCTGGCCGCGCTGGCCCACGGCTTTGCACGCGTCGACATCCTGCTGGCCCCCACCACTGAACGCCACGCGCTGAACCAAGAGCTGGCGCTTGCGCATGCGATTGCCGGGCCGGATAGTATAGGGCTGATTGATGAGGCCGACCCGGATGCAATGTCAGAATTGCTGTATGCGCAGGACGTTCCACTGCCCTTGGCTGATCCAGTCTTGTCGTTGGGCAATCGCCGGCAAATCACGCGGCTGTCGGCGCAGGCGCTGAACCCTCAGGCAGATGTGCCCCTGCCGTTGCCAGAAAACGCGCCCTATGGAGCCATTGCGGTAGATACCGATGCCTGCACGCTGTGCCTGAGCTGTGTGTCGCTGTGCCCATCCGGTGCGTTGATCGACAACCCGGACAAGCCGCAACTGAACTTTCAGCAGGACGCCTGTCTGCAATGTGGCTTGTGCAAGGGCATCTGTCCCGAGGATGCGATCTCTTTAGTTCCGCAACTGGATCTCAGCGACGCCGCATTGTCGCAGCAGGTTCTGAACGAGGAAGAACCGTTTGCCTGCGTGGAATGCGGTGCCCTGTTCGGGGTGAAGTCCACGATCGAACGGATCATGGAAAAGCTGTCGGGCACGCATTCGATGTTCGCCACCTCAGAACAAGCGCGGATGATCCAGATGTGCGACAATTGCCGCGTGAAAGTGCAGTTCCAGCACGACGACAACCCGTTCCAGTCAAAGCCGAAGCCCAAGGTTGTCACGACCGAAGACTACTTCTCAGACAGAAAGGATCACTGAAGCTGTAGCGGGGCGCCAAGTTCTGCAGCCTTGATAACCGACACAAAAGCCAGAATCGCCTCAAGCTCTTCCAAGGTCATTTGGACCGGATGAATGGGTGAGGGGCGCTCGGGGTCGAAAGGCGGCGTCAACCCGTCAATCTGCGTAAAGGCGGGGTGGGGGTTAAGGGCGAAGAAGGCTTCAAACCGTTCGGACCAATCCGGCATCGCGCGCAGCACCGCGAAAGAGGGGGTTGAGCCCAGCCCGTTCATCCGGTTCCGCGGGCCTATCACGTGACACCGTCCGCAATGGGTCAACGACAACTCCTCGCCCCGGAGTGCATCGCCATCGACAGCGGTTTCCTGCTGGGTCGCTGCGACTTCGAAACTTGCAGAGAAGGGTGCGCCTTGTTCCGGAGTAAAGCTTTCAACCGTATTCTTGCCGATATCCGACAACAGCCAATCGCGGAATCGCTCATGCCTGGGATCACGTTCGATCCGCAGGTGATAGACCACACCGGAGCGGGTAAAGACAGGATCACCCGGGGGAGCCGTCTCCAACAGCAAAACACCCGCGTCATCCGCAATAACCCGTATCCCGGTCTTGAGCGAGAAGCGCGGAAGAATATGTTGCAACAGACCGGACTCTTTTACCTCAGCCGGGGCGGCAAGCCCCAGCGCCTCTTGCGACAAAGAGGGGGTGGCAGAGAGCGTCAGGGTCAGGCACAAAAGGACAAAGCGCATGGCCTAATCTAGCGGCCCGGCCCCAAATGCGTCAATTGAACAGAAAAAGACGGAGACACATGCAATGAAAATCAGCCACAAGGTTGGGCAGACTAACGGGGTGCAGGCATGAGTGTTCGTGACGCGGTTCTGGCAAACCTTAAAAAGATCACCGATCCTGTCTCTGGTCAGGATATCGTCAGCGCGGGTGTTGTTCGTGCGTTGAACGTGGACGGCGGCACCGTGCGTTTCGTGCTTGAGATCGACCCGAAACAGGCCGATCGTATGGAACCCGTTCGGGCCGCTGCCGAACAAGCCGCACAGATGGTTGAAGGCGTTGCCAAGGTTTCCGCGATGATGACGGCGCATTCCGACAAGGCACCGCCGGAGCTGAAGCCCAAGCCAAAACCATCGGAAACCGGACCGCAGGCTGTACCGGGTGTCGATCGGATTATTGCTGTTGCGTCGGGTAAGGGGGGTGTTGGTAAGTCGACCGTCTCGGCCAACCTTGCTTGTGCATTGGCGGCCGAAGGACGGCGTGTCGGCCTGTTGGACGCGGATGTTTATGGCCCGTCGCAGCCACGCATGCTTGGGGTTTCTGGTCGTCCGGCCAGCCCTGATGGCAAGACGATCCTGCCACTGCGTAATCATGGCGTGACCATGATGTCGATGGGTTTAATGACCAACGAAGGGCAGGCGGTTGTCTGGCGTGGCCCGATGCTGATGGGTGCGCTGCAACAGATGATGAAGCAGGTACAATGGGGCGCGCTTGATGTGCTGATCGTGGACCTGCCGCCCGGTACTGGTGATGTCCAGTTGACGTTGAGCCAGAAATTCAAGGTGGATGGCGCGATTGTCGTTTCAACCCCGCAGGACGTAGCCCTGATCGACGCCCGCAAAGGGATCGACATGTTCAACCAGCTGAAAACGCCGATTGTTGGAATGATCGAAAACATGTCGACCCATATCTGTTCGAACTGCGGGCATGAAGAGCATATCTTTGGTCATGGCGGTGTCGCATCAGAAGCTGACGCGCTGGGCGTTCCATTGTTGGGGGAAATTCCGCTGCACTTGGACATTCGTTTGGCCGCTGATGGAGGTGCCCCCATCGTGGTCACAAAGCCTGACAGCCCGCAGGCCGAAGCATTCCGCAAGATCGCCCGCGACCTAATTGCCAAGGGAAACGCATGAACAAACCGGTGTTTCCTCCCTTATTGATGGGCCATCCCGCACAGGGTGGAGAGGACCCGTTTGAGCGCGCGCAGGCCATGGCGGCGCTTGGCTGCGATGGCGGTACAGTCGTCTATAACATTCAGACCGACCATCTCCGCGCTGCCATTGTTTTTGCGCCCGAAGTTCCCTTGCAGGACGCCATGGTGATGTTGCCGCTATGTGCCGTTGGTTTTCAGAACGCACTGGGTGCATTGGCGCCACCTGAGGTTGCCGTACATCTGGGGTGGGATGGTCTGATCTATGTGAACGGCGCGAAATGTGGGATGTTCCACGTCGCCGCGTCGACCACCGATCCCCAGATCGAGCCTGATTGGCTCGTCGTCGGCTGGGAGCTGGCATTGCTGCAAACCGGTGGAGATCCGGGGAAAACGCCCGATGTGACAGCACTTTACGACGAAGGCTGCGCCGATGTCTCTGCCGTGCAGTTGGTCGAAAGCTGGTCGCGTCATATGCTGACTTGGCTCAACCGCTGGCAAGAGGATGGTAACGCCCCTTTGCATGGCGAATGGATGGGGCTGTTGCAGGGTGTGGGTGAACCGTATGAGGAGGGCGTATTCCTCGGTACGGACGAACGGTTCGGAATGTTGATCCGTGACGGTTCACAGACCAGACTGCGGCCACTGACCGAATTGTTGGAGAACTGATGATGAAACTGGCCCGAGCGATCCATTTCGACGAAAGCGATATGAACGTGTTTCACTCTCCGGCGCGAACCGGTGAGTGGTGCATCTCGGGCGGGTTCGAATTCTCGAATTGGGGGCAGGCCGATCTGGAAGGTAAAGCGCGACAGGCCTTTTCGAATGGCTGGCTTGGTGTCGAAACCTTCGGACGGGTGACATTTGTCGCGGTTACGCAGATTGAAGAGGCCGAACTGGATCAGGTCACGAAAAACCTTGCCGAGCACTTTGTGCAATTCTACGGCGCGCCCTCAGTGGAGGCGGCGTTAGGAGTGGCGCAGGCAGAAATGGCGCAAATGTGCGATCTGTGCGAGGAACACGCGCCAAACACGTTGCTGACCGTGGCGCGCGAGCTGTCAGACACCGGCGTTCATGAGGCATTCCGGATCATCACACCGCAAGAAACCCAGCTTGAGGCGCTGGCCGTTCACGGCTCGGCCGATGAGTGAGGTTTAAATCTGGTCCGCGAACCCGCCGAACTGACCGCGTTTGAAAATCAGGCCTTTGCCCTTGCGGTACATCACGCGTTCCACCTCACCTATGATGATCAGGTGATCACCGGCCTCGTGTTTGGCGTGTAGCTTGCAGTCAAACCGCGCGAGGCATTCGGTCAATTGCGGACGCCCTTTGTGATCCAACGCCCAATCCGTATGCGAGAAGTCCAGCCCATCGCGGGCGAACTGTAAGGCCTGTTCTTGTTGATCCTCGGCCATCACGTGAATTGAATAGTGCTGACACGCGTTGAATGAGTTGAAGCGATGGGAATCCTTGGCCAGGCACCACAACACCAATGGCGGGTCCAGCGACACCGACGAAAAAGAGTTCACAGTAATCGCGCGTGGCCCATTCCCCGTATCCGTTGTGATAACCGTAACGCCGGTTCCAAAGCACCCCAGCGCTTCACGGTAAGAGCTGACTTGATCCGATGTGGGAGTGAAGGTTTTTTCCGTCATTTTACGCTCTTGCAGTCGTCGTGTTTCAGGTGCCACGACCTGCGAAGTTTGTCCACGAAAAGCTGACAACACAGTTGAATGTGTCGAGGTCTAATTCATGTCTTCCAGCAGGCGGCCATGCTGGCGGGTCGCTTCTACGACGGCACCAAAGGTCGCCATGCCGCGGGCTTGCAGCATCGGCAACATCTTGACCAGGGCTTGCGCCGTCGCAACAGCATCACCCAGCGCCGTATGCCGCAACTCATCCGGAATGGTGATCTCAAGCCGCGCGCATAAGGCATCCAATGTGTGTTTATCGCTGGCCCCAAAAAGAACCGCAGACAAAAGAACCGTGTCCAGAATGGGGTGATCCCAGTCGACCTCCATGCGTTTGGCGTGGCGCCGCAAAAAGGCCATGTCGAATGGTGCGTTATGGGCGACGATCACCGCATCCCGGGCGAACTGATGGAAGGTACGACCTGCCTCGACAATATCCGGCGCACCCTGAACCATATGGTCGCTGACTTTATGGACTTTGGTCGAGGCTGGCGGGATCGGCATACCGGGATCGACCAGCATGTCTAAATGTTCGCCATCGACAATGCGCCCATTGACGACCCGAACCGCTCCGATCTGGACAATCTCATCTTTGTGCGGCAGCAGCCCTGTGGTTTCGGTGTCGAACACCACAAAGCACAGTTCCTGCAACGCGAGGGATTCGAACTGGCCTCCGTCCGTGCTGTTCAACAGGTCAAAGTCGTAAACTAGCGGCCGCGCTTCTTCGGGTGAGATGTTCACGGCGCTTTCGTCAAAAATCAGCAAGTAACCGGGCGCATCGCCTAAAGGCTTCATCCGCGCGGAATAGGTTTGCGCACCGTCGACGCTGGTGAGAGTACAGTCGACTTCAAACCCGGACTTCGACAGTTTCTTGTGGGCCTGCTCCAAGGGTCCGCGCTGCAAGTATTCGAACAAAGACGCGTTCAGACGAGGATGCGCGATCTGGGCCAGAACACCGGCGGCCTGCCCGTCATATAGGACGATCCTATGCGTCGGACTGGCGAGAACCATCGCCACAGGTATCTCTGTCAGCAGCGCCGTAAGCCTCTTTTTTTCCGCTGTCAGATAGGCGGTTTCGGCTGCAACAGCTTGGGCCACATCCAAGGTTTTACCAGAAAGTTGCTCGGCCAGCCCCGCCGCGGCAGGGGCAAGATCGCCCAGGTAGCGCGCGGCTTGCGTGTCGACATCAGTGCTGACACCTGCATGAGCACGCGCCCGCAATTGTGCTGACAAGCGTTCGATGGGTTTCGCAACATTGTCGTCAAACAGAAGCCAAACAGCGATAATCAGGGCGATGAACCCAAATCCCATCAGGATTTCGGCCATGATGAACGCATTGACAAGGGATGGGTCAGCGACGCGCAGGTAACTGATCCAAAGTGCAACAGAACTAACGGCAAGCGCACCTACGGCCAAAAGGCAGAAGAACAGAAAAATTCGTACGCGCAGGCTTAACCGGTTTAGCATGTTACACTCCGCAGGTGACCTCAATGATTGGGTCTTGGGCACTGACATTCAGCCAGTCGGCGTTCACTATCCCGCCATCGTCGCCGAATTCTGCCCCGTCCGCCAGACTGGCGCGGCTATTTGTGGCGCAGTTAACAGCAATCGGAAGTTTTTCGACAGGTGCCCAACGACCAAAAAAGTACATGTCAACAAGCCTTTGTTCCGGAACTTGTTCATTGGTTCGAACAGACACCGTGTCGACCGCAGCGAACCGATTGACGAAAGGCACCGCGTAAGTCCAGGGGCGATAGAAGGCTTTGCTTTCGACCTCCTGCACAATTTCCATACCTTCGGGCAGGGTCTCGACTGTTCTGTCGTACCACGAATACTCACTGGCGATCGTCACTCCGATCATGCCCAACCCCGCGGCGACAGGCGCTGACCAGCGGGGCAGGCGACCGCCCGTTAGTTTGTTCGCCAGCATGGCCACACCGGCGAAGGCAAAGCCCGCAAAGATTGTGCCGATCAGTTCCAGAAACATATATCTCTCCGAATTACGGGCGATTGCACCCGTTTAATTTCTTGCCTAGCCCAGCATACCTTTGCCATGGCCCACGGCAGATTGCATCGTTTTTACAACAACGAAAGCGTCGCGTAGATGACTTCGCTCAAAGTCCGACAAAGCGGATGGCGGAAGATAGTTGTTGGGTTTTTCACCGGACTTTACCAGCCTCACCTGATGTTCCAGCCGCGTTTCCGCGATCAGATCATAAGCATCCAGCAGATCGCGCGCACCGGACGGGCTGAGGACATTTGCCGCTTCGGCCGCTTTTAGACGGGCGCGCGTGTTGGCCTCGGTCAGTTGACCCTGCAGGCTGTAGACACGGGCCAGATCGACGACAGGCACAACGCCATTGTGCTTGAGGTCCAGCGTGTTGCGATGCTCACCCGACCGGATAGTTGCGAACCCGCGCAGCAAGCCAAGCGGAGGTGTGTGCTTCAATGAGTTTGAAATCATGTGCGCCACGAAGATCGAGTTCGCATTGGCCGCCGCCAGCGTATCCGCCTGAAGGTCTTCGAACAGCTCGAACGCGCCGCCGATTGGGCGCAGATCGAACATGACCGACGCGAGCATCTGAGCTTCGGGATTGGGTTTCGCGATCCAGCCGCTGAAATAGTCGCGCCAAACGCGCACTGGCTGGCACCAGCGCGGATTGGTCGCCATCATGTCTCCGGGACAGTAAAAATATCCGCAAGTGTCCAGCCCGTCAGAAACAAACTTACCCAGATCCGTGAAATAGGCCATGTCGCCTTCGGTCACGCTGTCATCCAGCATCAGGCAGTTGTCCTGATCCGAGACTCCGGTCTGTTCCTGCCGCCCTTGTGAGCCGCAAGCCAACCAAAGATACGGCACCGGCGGCGGGCCAAGTTTCTGTTCGGCCAAGGCCAGCAGGCGACGGGTTGCGGTATCCGCGATGTCGGTAATCAGGCGGGTGACAATTTCGTGCCGGTTCCCGCCAGCGACCAGTTGTACCAACAGCTGTGGGATCTCTGCGGTGACCTGCGCCATTTCGTCCGCCGAATTGGCATGCGCGATCCGGCGTACCAACTCGGCCGAGTTAACCGCCTGATAATGAGTCAGGTCAGTCTGCGTCACAATCCCAATCAGCTTGCCGCCCTCACAGATCGGTATGTGACCAATCCCACGCTCCATCATCACGTGCAGAACGTCCGAGCCGATATCAGACGGCGATAGCGTGATAGGGTTCGGCGTCATGATTTCCGAAACCGGAGTACCCGCAGGCATCCCATCCGCCACGTATTTACCCGATATGTCACGCAGGGTTGCTATACCCAGCAGGCCTTCGCTTTCGGTCACGCATAGTGACGAGATATGGCGGTCGCGCATCAGGCGCGCGGCCTCGTTTACAGGCAAAGAAGGCGGGCAGGTGGCCGGGTTGTGCGCCATCAGCACGTCGATCGAACTGGTTGCAAGGCTTTGCGGGCTGACCCGGTCGCCTCGTGTTCGGTCGAAAAACTTGGCGACGACGTCATGGTCGTCGATTAACCCGCGCACCACATTGGGGGGCAGCACCATCAGCACAGATGGAGTGTGTGCATGTGCCTGGGTTGCGGCTTTGCCGTCTTTCATCAGACCGCGTTCGCCAAATGAATTCCTCAGGCCCAGTTGCGAAACAACAGCGCCGTTTTCATCCGTGATCTGCACCTGTCCTTCGTAGATCACAAAGAGACCGGGCAGAGTGTTGCCAAGCTCGTAGACAGAAGTACCTTCATCGACCTCCCACACCTCGATCTGTTTTGCGAGATCGTCCAGCGTTTCGGCCGGCAGAGCGTCGTACGGGTGTACGGATTTCAGAAACCGGGTGATCTGGTCATGGGACAAAGGCATCAGTCGATCCTTGGCTTCTGGTGGAAAAATCCCGCCCGGTGGAATGCCGGGCGGGAAAAGTTGGTCGAAAAACGCGGCACTTGGAGGTTATCCATATGCCGCATCATGCTCATTTATTCTGAGCTGCACCCGCGCCACGGGGAATGCGAACGCTTTCGACCAGTTCCTTGATCTCCTGCGGAGTCTCTTTGGTCATACCAGCGACAACATATGCGACTGCAAAGTTGATCATCGCACCGATTGCGCCGAACGAGGTCGACTTGATCGGACCCAGCAGCGGGTCAGCATCGGTGAATGAGTTGGTGCCCGGAATGAACAGCCAGCCTTTATGCAGGAAGATGTAGACCAGGGTCACGACCAGACCAGCCAGCATACCGCAGACCGCACCGGTGTTGTTGATGCGGGTCGAGAAGATCCCCATCATCAGCGCCGGGAAGATCGAGGCAGCCGCCAGACCAAACGCAAGGGCCACGGTCTGCGCCGCAAAGCCCGGTGGGTTCAGACCCAGGTAGGTTGCGACAACGATTGCCACGGCCATCGCGATACGAGCAGCCAAAAGCTCTCCTTTTTCCGAGATCTGCGGGTTGATGGCACCTTTTACAAGGTCGTGCGACACAGCCGACGAAATCGCCAGCAACAGGCCCGCAGCGGTTGACAGAGCAGCCGCAAGACCACCAGCAGCGACCAGACCGATCACCCAACCGGGAAGGTTGGCAATCTCGGGGTTGGCCAGAACCAGGATGTCACGGTTGAATTTGGTCAACTCGTTTCCAACCCAGCCTTTTTCCTCAGCGATTGCCTGCAAGTCAGCATTCTGATCGTTGTAGTACTGGATTTTGCCGTCGCCGTTCTTGTCTTCCCAGTCGAGCAGACCGGTTTTCTGCCACGTCTTCATCCAGTCGTAACGCGGATCGTTGTCGATATCCTCGACAGCAACCGCACCACCATCAAGGCCGCCGTTGGGCCACATCATGTCGGTGATGTTCAAGCGAGCCATTGCGCCAACCGCAGGGGCGGTCAGGTACAGCAGCGCGATGAAAACCAGCGTCCAGCCAGCGGACCAGCGTGCGTCAGACACTTTCGGCACGGTGAAGAAGCGCATGATCACGTGCGGCAGACCGGCAGTACCGATCATCAGCGACAGTGTGAACAGAACCATGTTCAGCGTGTTTGCGTGGTGTGCTGTGTATTCAGCAAAGCCCAGCTCGGTCACGATCGCGTCCAGCTTGGTCAGCAAAGGCTCACCACTGGCAGTGTCGCCAAACAGGCCAAGCGCCGGAACGGGCGTACCGGTCAGTTGCAGCGAAATGAAGATCGCCGGGATGGTGTAGGCTGTGATCAGCACGCAGTACTGAGCGACCTGAGTATAGGTCACGCCTTTCATCCCGCCGAACACCGCGTAGGCAAACACCACACAGGCACCGATCAGCAGACCAGATGTGTTGGACACCTCGAGGAAGCGGCCAAAGGCAACGCCCACGCCGGTCATCTGACCGATAACGTAAGTCACCGACGCAACGATCAGACAGATCACCGCAACGATACGTGCGGTCTGGCTGTAAAAACGGTCGCCGATGAATTCCGAGACGGTGTATTTGCCGAACTTACGCAGATAAGGCGCAAGCAGCAGTGCCAGCAGCACATAGCCGCCGGTCCAACCCATCAGGAAGGTTGAGTTGTCATAGCCGGTAAAGGCAATGAGGCCCGCCATCGAGATGAACGAGGCCGCGGACATCCAGTCCGCCGCAGTCGCCATACCGTTTGTGACGGGATGAACGCCGCGACCGGCGGCGTAGAATTCCGATGTGGAACCCGCGCGGGCCCAGATCGCGATGCCGATGTATAGCGCAAAGGAAGCGCCAACAAACAGCAGGTTGATGGTAAACTGGTCCATGCTGCTTACTCCTCTACACCGAATTCGGCGTCCAGCTTGTTCATGCGCCAGGCGTAGTTGAAGATCAGCACCAGAAAGACCAGGATTGATCCTTGCTGAGCGAACCAAAAGCCCAGGTCGGTGCCGCCAACGGCGATGCCCGACAGCAGCGGACGCAGCAGGATGCCGAATCCGAAAGACACCAGCGCCCAGATAACGAGGCTGATGTAGATGAGACGCAGGTTGGCCTGCCAATAGCCCTTATCGGCCTCGGCAGTCTGCGCGGAGTCTGTTGATTGATCCGCCATTGCGGGTTCCTCCTTGTTCTCGTTTGGCAGTCCTTGCCCAACTCCTCCAGCGCGTCGGACCGCTTCTCGAATGTGCCAAACGCCCCGTGACGTCAGGCATAACTTCTCTGGTCCGCCAAGGCGGGTCCATTGAAGTATTCTGTTGTTGGATCAGAGCCTTGCGGCTCGTCTCCTCCCCTTAGGTCATAACCTCGCGCACAACCCCTTGCAGGTCGCGGGCGATGTCATCGATCTGGCCCATGGCATCAATGCCTTTCAGCACGCCTTGGGATTTATAGTAGTCAATCAGCGGAGCGGTCTGTGCGTGATACGCGGTCAGTCGGGATGCGACTGTCTCTGCGTTATCATCCGCACGGCGCTTGAATTCGGTGTGGCCGCACTTGTCGCACTTGCCGTCTTCTATGGGCTTCTTGAACTTGTCATGGTACCCTTCGCCGCAGCCGGCGCAGGTGTAGCGCCCTGAGATGCGGATCACCATTTCCGCATCTTCAACCTCGAGGCTGATGGCAGAGTTGATTTTTTTACCGGACGAAGCCAGCAGGTCGTCCAGCGCCTCAGCCTGTACGGTGGTGCGCGGGAATCCATCCAGAATGACGCCTTTTGCACAATCCGGCTGGGCCATACGGTCGCGCAGGATGGCGATGACTATCTCATCACTGACCAGTTCACCGGCCTCCATCACGGCCTTGGCGGCTTTGCCAGCTTCGGTCTTTGCAGCGACAGCTTCGCGCAGCAAATCACCGGTGCTGAGTTGAACCAGTCCGAACTTGTCCTCAAGCATCCGAGCTTGCGTGCCCTTCCCGGCACCCGGAGGGCCGAGAAGGATCAGAACGGCAGGAGATATGGTCGTGGCAGCGTCCATCACATCCTCACTTGTTCGCACGGTTTTCGATAAGGTCTTCGACAACCGAAGGATCGGCCAGTGTCGACGTGTCACCCAGGGCGCCAAAGTCGTTTTCAGCAATCTTGCGCAGAATACGACGCATGATTTTGCCAGAACGGGTCTTGGGCAGGCCCGGGGCCCATTGGATCACGTCCGGGCTGGCAATCGGACCAATTTCCGTCCGAACCCAAGTGCGTAGCTCTTTCACAAGGTCGTCTGAAGGTTCGCGGTCATTCATCAAGGTGACGTAGCAATAGATGCCTTGCCCCTTGATTTCGTGCGGGTATCCGACAACGGCGGCCTCGGCCACGGCGGCATGCGCCACAAGTGCGCTTTCCACTTCGGCGGTTCCCATACGGTGGCCAGAGACGTTGATCACGTCATCCACGCGCCCGGTGATCCAATAGTCGCCATCCTCGTCGCGGCGGCATCCGTCACCCGTGAAGTAGTAACCTTTGTAATCCGAGAAATAGGTCTTTTCGAACCGCTCATGGTCACCCCAGACAGTCCGCATCTGACCGGGCCAACTGTCTTTAATGCAAAGAACGCCCTCAACCCCGTTGCCTTCGATTTCGACACCTGATTGCGGGTCAAGAACGACTGGCTCAATGCCAAAGAATGGCTTCATTGCGGCACCGGGCTTCATCGCGTGTGCGCCGGGCAGGGGGGTCATCAGGTGACCACCGGTTTCTGTTTGCCACCATGTGTCGACGATGGGGCATTTGCCTTTGCCGATAACCTCGTTGTACCAAGTCCAGGCTTCGGGGTTGATCGGCTCACCCACGGTGCCAAGGGTGCGCAGATCGCTCAGGTCACACTTCTCGGCGAATTCGTTGCCCTGACCCATAAGCGCGCGGATCGCAGTCGGCGCAGTGTAGAACTGGTTCACCTTGTGCTTTTCGCAGACCTGCCAGAAGCGCGAGGCATCCGGATATGTCGGGACGCCTTCGAACATCACCGTGGTCGCACCGTTCGCCAGCGGACCATAGACGATATAGCTATGTCCAGTGACCCAGCCGACATCCGCAGTACACCAATAAACGTCGCCTTCGTGATAGTCGAAGGTGATCTCATGCGTCATGGCGGCATACACAAGATACCCGCCGGTGGAATGCACGACGCCCTTCGGCTGACCGGTCGATCCCGAGGTGTATAGAATAAACAGGGGATCTTCGGCGTTCATCTCGGCAGGTGCGCTGTAGTCATCCGCCTCAAGCGCCATTTCGTTGTAGTCGTAGTCACGACCGTCGACCCACGTTGTCTGACCGCCAGTACGCTTGACCACCAAACACTTTACGGTGTCTTTGCAGTGCAACAAAGCCGCGTCCGCGTTGGATTTCAGCGGTGTCTTGCGGCCACCGCGCGGGGCTTCATCTGCGGTGATGACAACCTTGGCGTCACAACCATTCACACGAGCGGCCAGCGCATCCGGGGAGAAGCCGGCGAAAACGATGGAGTGAATTGCGCCAATCCGAGCGCAGGCCAACATCGCGTACGCGGCCTCGGGGATCATCGGAAGGTATATGATAACCCGGTCACCTTTACGCACGCCAAGGGACTCAAGGATGTTTGCCATCCGGCAGGTGCGACGGTGAAGCTCGGCATAGGTAATGTGCTGGGCTTCGTCATTTGGGTCATCCGGCTCCCAGATGATCGCGGTCTGATCGCCGCGTGTTTCCAAGTGACGATCCAGGCAGTTGGCGGACACATTCAGTGTGCCATCGGCGTACCAATTGATACCGACCGAACCAAATTCGTAGCTGACATCTTTTACCTGAGTGTAGGGCTTGATCCAATCTACCCGCTTGCCTTGTTCACCCCAGAACGCAATAGGGTCTTCGATTGAGGCCTTGTACATTTCACTGTACTTTTCAGCATCTACATGGGCGCGTGCAGCGGTTTCGGCGGATGGCGGATACACTTTAGAATCTGCCTGGGCAGCGGTTGTCATACTGAGGCTCCTCCCTCTTGACTTCATTTCACTGGGCCGAATCTTGCCCGTGGAACGGGCGATATCGACCCGTATCCTCCCCGAAGAGGATAATAAGCAGTTCTGAAAACAATGAAATAAATTACCGATATCCTTGGTTTTATTTGTAAAGAAATTTTATCCCACTGTAAAAAAGTGTAAACTAATTTCTAAATATGTTAAAAACTTAATAAAAAACAATCACATGGATGTTATGCTTCCAAGTGCGAATTTGGCAACCTTCAGTTCGGATTTTTTACATCCCTGACTCATCTTTCGGTTGTTAGCGCTGGCACACACCCTGCTTGGACATACCTGTCTGGGGTTGGCAGGTTTCGATGTTGGCGCTAGCCTTATCCCAAGCGTTTATGTAACAAGCGCAAAAAAGGGAGAAATCATGATGAACAAATTGTTCAGCGGTGCTGCTGTCGCCGCGGTAAGCGTTGCATTTGTGTCCGAGGCCGCGGCAACCGAATGGAATGCATCGGTCTGGGGTAAGCGGCGCGCATTTACCGAGCATGTCGAAAAACTGGCTGAACTGGTCAGTGAAAAGACCAATGGTGATTTTACAATCAATGTCAGCTACGGCGGCCTTTCGAAGCCACGCGAAAACCTGGATGGGATTGAGATTGGCGCGTTCGAAATGGCGCAATTCTGCGCTGGCTATCACCGCGACAAGAACCGCGCGATCACAGTACTTGAACTGCCGTTTCTGGGTGTAAACACGCTGGAAGAAGAAGTTGCAGTCAGCCATGCGGTCTATGATCACCCAGCGGTTAAGGATGAAATGGCGCAGTGGAATGCGCGCATCATTATGACCTCGCCCATGCCGCAGTATAACCTGGTGGGCACCGGCGAACCCCGTGATGAACTGGCCGAGTTCGAAGGAATGCGCGTTCGCGCCACGGGTGGTCTGGGTCAGGCTTTTGAAGCGGTCGGTGGTGTGCCGACCTCGGTCCCGGCGACCGAAGCTTTCAACGCGATGGAGTCGGGCGTCGTCGATACAGTTGCTTTTGCCCAGCACGCTCACCTCTCATTCGGCACCATCAACGAGGCCGATTGGTGGACTGCCAACCTGAACCCCGGCACGGTTAATTGTCCGGTCGTTGTGAATATCGATGCGTATGACTCACTTCCAGCCGAGCATCGTGAAGCGCTGGATAGCTCGATTGAAGAAGCGATTGACCACTATCTTGCCAATTATGGTGGTTTGCTTGAACAGTGGGACGGCGTTCTGACCGAAAAAGGCGTGCAGAAGGTGGAAATCGACGAGGCCGTACTGCAAGAGTTCCGTACCAAGGCGGCCGACCCGATCCGCGAGCAGTGGATCGCGGATATGTCCGCACAGGGACTTCCGGCCCAGGATCTTTATGATCTCGTTCAAACCACGCTAAAGCAGCAACGCGGCGGAAACTGATAGCCGGCTTCGGGTGCCTGACCGGGCACCCGAACACCAATACAAAATAGGGGATCACCGGAATGGCAGGACAGGCCACGGTGCTTGAAGACGGCAGCCTCCTCAGTCGGCTGGATCGTCACTTGTTGAAGTTAGAGCAGTTTTTGGCATTGATCAGCGGTCTGGCCGTTTTTGGTCTGATGGTGCTTGCCGTTGTTTCCGTCACCGGGCGTAATACAATCAATGCGCCTTTACCCGGCTATGTGGACTGGATTGAACAGGCCATGCCTTTGATAGCCTTCCTGGGTATTTCTTATGTACAGCGCAGCGGTGGGCATATCCGCATGGACATCATGATCGCGCGTCTGAATGGCCGCGCGCTTTGGCTGTTCGAGCTGATCTCGGTGATCTTGATCCTTGTGCTCATGTTGGCGCTGGTCTGGGGCAGTTGGTCCCACTTTGACCGGTCGTTCGACTTTGGTGCCCCCATGTGGAGCCGCGATAGCTCAATCGACATCGGTATCCCGCTCTGGCCTGCCAAGCTGCTGGTACCGGTGGCGTTTTCGGTTTTGTGTGCGCGCTTGGTGTTGCAGGTCTGGGGATATGGTCGCGCCTTTTTGTTGGGTCTGGAGCATCCGGTCGCCGTACCCCTGATCCAAGATGCGGCGGCGCAGGCCGCAGCCGAGGCAGAACAATTCGAAGGGCAGGACTAACGAATGGACACGATAGACATTGGCCTGTGGGTCACAGGCGGTCTACTGGTTTTGGTCGTCACGGGCATGCGGGTGGCTTTTGCAGCCGGTCTTGCCGGGCTTGTGGGGCTGGTATGGATTTTCTGGGCCAAGTTCGGATACGAACCGGATCGCTTCGGCAAAGCTCTGACAGTTGCCGTCAAAACGGCGGGGCAGGTGCCGCATTCGAAAGTGGCCGCCCATACGCTCAGCCTGATCCCGACCTTCATTCTGATTGGGTACCTGGCCTATTACGCAGGTCTCACCCGCGCGCTATTCGAGGCCGCCAAACGCTGGGTGGCGTGGGTGCCGGGGGGATTGGCTGTATCGACAGTGTTCGCAACGGCCGGGTTTGCCGCGGTATCCGGTGCGTCGGTGGCAACTTCGGCTGTCTTTGCCCGGATCGCTATCCCGGAAATGCTCAAGGTCGGATACAACAAGCAATTCGCAGCCGGGGTCGTCGCCGCCGGTGGGACACTGGCCTCGCTGATCCCGCCTTCGGCCATACTTGTGATTTATGCCATCATCGTTGAGCAGGATGTAGGCAAGCTGTTGTTGGCGGGCTTCATTCCCGGAGCGTTTTCGGCAGTGATTTACGGGCTGCTGATCGTTGGCATCGCGGTCTTTTTCAAAACTGTTGGTCCTCCGGTCACAGGCTTTACATGGAAACAGCGCTTTGCCTCGTTGCCCGGTGCATTGCCGATCGTTGCCGTGATCCTGATCATCATCTGCTTTGTCTACAACCCGTTCGGTGAAAAAGCGTGGGGCACCCCAACGGAAGGCGGCGCAATCGGTGCCTTTATCGTCTTCTGCTTTGCCGTTTTTCACGGAATGCGCTGGACCGAGTTGAAATCCGCCCTGCTGGAAACCGCCAAGCTGACCGCGATGATCTTTTCGATCATCTGGGGCGTGCTGATCTATGTGCGCTTTCTGGGCTTTGCTGATTTGCCGGGGGCGTTCTCGGACTGGATCACGTCATTGGAAATGGCGCCGATGCTGATCCTGATCTGCATTCTTCTGGCCTACGCAGTGCTGGGTATGTTCATGGACGCTATCGGAATGCTGCTGCTCACGCTACCCGTTGTCTATCCGGCAGTTATGGCATTGAACGGGGGAGAGACGGTCAGCGCCGCAGAAAGCACCTTTGGCATGTCAGGCCCGATGTGTGCGATCTGGTTCGGCATTCTGGTTGTAAAGATGGCCGAGTTTTGTTTGATTACTCCGCCCATCGGCCTGAATTGCTTCGTAGTCGCCGGCGTCCGCCCGGATCTGAGCGTTCAGGATGTGTTCAAAGGTGTGACACCGTTCTTTATCGCGGATGGTGTCACGATTGCTTTGCTTGTGGCGTTCCCCGGCATCGTTCTGTACCTGCCGTCATTGGCCGGATAGAAAAAGCCCCCGGCGATTGGCCGGGGGCTAAGTACTGCCATTTGCGGGTCTTTTCAGCTTGCCCGCATCAGCATCCCATACAGGTCGCGTGGATCGTCGGGGTCGGCCAGCATATCCAACGGCACATAAAAATCAGTGCCTTCGATTGCGGACTTGATGTAACGAAGGGCCGAGAAATCCTCGATCGCAAAGCCGACACTGTCGAAAAGGGTGATTTGGCGATCATCACGGCGCCCTTCGGCTTGACCGGTCATGACCTGCCACATCTCGGTCACCGGGTGGTCGTCATCCAATGCCTGAATCTCACCTTCAATCCTTGTCTGTTCTGGATATTCGACAAAGATGTCCGACCGCAGAAGGATATCCTTGTGCAATTCCGTCTTGCCCGGACAGTCGCCGCCAATGGCGTTGATGTGCACGCCGGGGCCAACCATGTTGTCGGTCAGGATCGTTGCGTATTTTTTATCAGCTGTGCAGGTCGAGATGATATGCGCGCCCTCAATCGCCTCTTCCGGGGTTGAGCAGGAGACGACGGTCAGTCCCGTTCCCTGGAGGTTTGCGGCGCATTTCTTGGTCGCGTTACTGTCAGTGTCGTACAGGCGCACCGTTGTGATGCCGCACATTGCTTTGAAGGCGAGACACTGAAACTCTGACTGGGCACCGTTGCCGATCATCGCCATGACTGTAGAGGATTTGGGTGCCAGATAGCTTCCGACCAGCGCCGATGTCGCGGCTGTGCGCAGTGCGGTCAGCATGGTCATTTCGGTCAGAAGGGTGGGATAGCCAGTGTATACATCCGCCAGCAGGCCAAACGCGGTTACGGTCTGCAACCCTTCGGACGTGTTTTTCGGATGGCCGTTGACGTATTTGAAACCATAGGCTTCACCGTCTGACGTGGGCATAAGCTCGATCACGCCATGCGGCAAATGCGCGGGGATACGCGGAGTTTTGTCAAAGCTTTCCCACCGCTTAAAGTCGGATTCGATCTGGGCGGCGATCTGGGTGATCATCCGCTCGACCCCAACGTGATGCACAAGCCGCATCATGTTGTCGACGGATACAAAAGGCACAAGCGCCTTGTCGGAAGGTTGCATCGGGGTCTCCTATCGGCGGGACAGGTGGAGATCAGCAATCATGCAGCGCATGGTTCCACCGTTCGTTTCAAGTGTTGGAACCGCCAGTGGCGGCGGAGTGGGGTGGTCTTGTTTTTCAAAACCTGCGTGACGGTCCGCGGGGGGATGCATCAAAAACTCCGGGTCGGACGATCAAAGATGCGACGGCCCAACAACGAGGCCGCAAGATCAACCATCAGCTTTGCGGTTCGGCCGCGTTCGTCAAGGAACGGATTCAGCTCCACAAGGTCCAGCGCGCAGACGAGGCCACTTTCGTGCAGCAGCTCCATGACCAGATGCGCCTCACGCTCAGTTGCGCCGCCGGGTACGGTTGTTCCGACGGCGGGAGCGATGGAGGGATCCAGAAAATCGACATCCAGCGAGACATGCAAAAGGCCATTCGCTGCGCGGACACGGTCAAGGAAAGCGATCAGTGGGGCTTTGATACCGTGTTCATCAATGCTGCGCATATCGGCCAACATTGCGCGGTCTTTCTCTAGCCGGGCGCGTTCAGCGGGATCGACCGAGCGCAGACCGATCATACCCACTCGGTCTGTCGGAACTGGATTGGTCACTGGTGGGAATGCGTCAAAGCCGGGCTGGCCCGTGAAATACGCCACCGGGGTTCCGTGAAGGTTGCCGCTGCCGGTACTGTCGGGCGTGTGAAAGTCACTATGGGCGTCAAGCCACAGCACGAATAGCGGGCGGTTCAGCTTTTTGGCGTGGGCGGCCATACCTGAAACAGTACCCATTGATAATGCGTGATCGCCGCCCATGAATATGGGTAGCCCTTTCGCAGCAGAGTCTTGCGCCGCACGGCTCAGCGCGCGGGTCCAGCCGATGACTTCGGGCAGTGCAAACAGATGGTCGTGCAAAGGCACATCTGTTTTGTCGGGAGAAACATTGCCGATGTCTGAAACCTGGTGTCCCAGATCAATCAAGGCCTGATCCAGACCGGCCACCCGATAGGCGTCTGGCCCCATCCGGCAGCCCTGACGGCGCTTTCCCGCATCCATCGGAGCGCCGACCAAAATAACGTGTTTGTTGTCCATATGTTTGTTTAAACATTCATTACGGGTTGCGAAAAGAGGTCAAAGTGTTCAAAAAGAAACCTATGCATTCATAATGAGAAGGCTCCATGGACGGTTTGGACAGTAAGCTGCTAAATGCCTTGCATCGGGATGCGCGGGCATCGCTCTCAGAATTGGCGGATACGCTTGGTGTGACGCGGACAACCGTACGCAGCCGCTTGCAGCGCCTGAAGCAATCTGGCGAGATCGTGGGTTTTACCGTGCTTACCCGGCAGGATGTTGCGGAAAGCCCTGTGCGTGGCCTGATGATGCTTGAGATTGAAGGCCGCGGGACCGAGCGAACGATGGCACGAATTGCCGCCCTGCGCCAGGTTCGTGCCGTGCATACAACCAACGGCAGTTGGGACCTGATCGCCGAGATCGGCACCGAGACCTTGGCGGAACTCGACGAAGTTCTTTTCCTGATCCGACGGATGGAGGGGATCACGCGGTCCGAGACCAATCTATTGCTATCCACGCGAAAAGGCCGGGTCTGAACCTTCGCAGTGTTTTGAGCTTTGAGGAATTTGTGCAACAGTTGCTCCGCGTCGCCCACCCGCGCGCGGGATCGTTGCAGTGCCTCAGAGCAGAGGAAGACTATGACCACGCAGGAGATTGACAAAGAGCTGTGGGCAGTGCGTCTTGCCGAGCGCGCGGCTGGGTTTCTCGAAAAACCCGCAGTGCGGATTGCTGTCCCGATACTGGTTACACTGATCGCGCTGGTCGTTCTGCATGAACTGTCCGAGCATGTAAAATGGGCCGATGTTCAGGCGGATGTGACGAGCACTCACTGGACAGTTTTGGCTGTCGCCCTGGGCTGGACCTGTTTCAGCTTCTTGTCGCTGTCCATGTATGACGTATTCGCCGTGCAGAGCGTAGCAAAGGGAGAGGTGCCTCTGACCGTTGCGGGAATGGCCGGGGCAAGCGGGTATGCCGTGTCCAACTGCCTTGGGTTCTCGTACATCACCGGAACAGCGATCCGCTATCGTATCTATGCCTCGCTTGGGCTGGATCTCAGCCGTGTCGCGGGTGTCATTGCGACGTCATGGATCGCGTTTTGGTCTGGGCTGGTGCTTTTGCTGGGTATTTTGTTCACTTTTCACCCGGACGGAATATCAAAGATTTTGCCGATCAGCGATACGACTGAGACCGTGATCGGGCTGGGCTTGCTTGCCGCACTTGCTGCGCTGTTTCTCTGGCTTGCAAAGGGCGGGCGTAAGCTGGCCTATGGCGGGTTCGGGTTCAACCTGCCGGGCGGCAAACTCGCAGGGCTGCTGACCCTGGCCGCAATCGGAGACCTTTTTGGCGCTTCGATGGTGCTGTATACCGTGTTGCCCAATGATCTGGGCGTCGGATATCCCTATTTCTTTACGATTTTCATAGGTGCGATTGCGGTCGGCATTCTCAGCCACGCGCCCGGCGGAATTGGCGCGTTCGAGGCGACATTGATCGCAGGTCTGGGTGCCTCTGGCCGGTCTGACGTGATCGCGGCCTTGCTGTTGTATCGGTTGGTCTACACCTTTCTTCCCTTTGCTGTTGCCAGCCTTGCGATCGCAGTGGCCTCGGCGCTGACGCACCGCCAACATATCGGCGGAGCAGCAACGTGGATCTACCGTGCGATACGGCCGATCGTTCCTATGGTTGCCGCAGGTGTGACTGCCGTGGCGGGGACCATTCTGCTGGTTTCAGGGGCCTTGCCGTCCAGCAACCAGAGCCTTGGCGTATTGCGTGATGTCTTGCCACTATCTTTTGTTGAAGCGTCACATCTGACGGGCAGCACTGTCGGCGTTTTGCTGATCTTGGTCTCACGCGGGTTGTTCCGCAAACTTTATCGCGCGTGGGTCGTTGCGATGCTGCTGATGGTGGCTGGATGCGTTGCCTCTTTGACAAAGGGGTTGGATACGCATGAAGCCATCGGCATGTTGGTCTCAACCGCCGTGCTCGCCACGTTTCGCGATGCGTTCTATCGCGTTAGCGGTGCTTCGATTTTCCGACTGAACATTCCGTGGCTGGTCAGCGTGATCGCCTTGTTGGCAGTCATCTTCTGGATTGGGTTATTTGCCTATTCGCATGTCGAGTACCAGAACGCATTGTGGTGGGAATTCGCCTGGAGCAGCGACGCCTCGCGTTTCTTGCGCTCTAGCCTCGTGGTCGCGGTGATTGTTGGAGTTGTTGCCGTGAACTCTTTGTTCGGGCGGGAAATACCCCAACCAGTACGTACTGAAATACCGCCTGTGGTGGAACGTTTGGCATTGGAAAGCGAAGACACCGAGTCGCAGATTTCGCTGACCGGAGACAAACAGTTCTTGATCGCGCCAGACGATAGCGCGTTCCTGGCCTACGCTGACACCGGAAATGCGTTGATCAGCAAGGGCGAGCCCGTCGGCAACGAAAAGACAGGTAAGCAGTTGATCTGGCAACTGCGCGAGATGGCGGACCGGAAAGGTAAGCTTTGCGCATTCTACAGCGTATCAACCAAATACCTGCCGACCTTCCTAGACCTTGGCCTGTCTATTCTGAAAATCGGTGAGGTCGCACGGGTGCCGCTGAAAGACTTTTCGCTTGATGGGAAATCCCGCAAGCGGTTCCGACAGGCAAAGAACCGGGCCGAGCGGGAGGGATATGGTTTTGAAATCATCCCGAAAGAAAAGTTGGCCCCGATCCTGCCCGAACTGCGCAAGGTGTCAGACGACTGGCTTGAAAATAAGGCGGGCGCAGAGAAAGGCTTTGCCCTTGGCGGCTTTGATGATGAATACCTGTCGTATTTTGATCATGCTGTGCTGCGCAATGGGGATACGGGTCAGATTGTTGCCTTTGCCAATCTGTTTCAAGGCGGTCACAAATCCGAACTGTCACTGGACCTGATGCGGTATGAGCCCGACAGTCCCAGCTTTGTCATGGATGCTTTGTTTGCTGAAATGATGTCATGGGGGGCCGAGCAGGGGTTTCAGTGGTTTTCTCTGGGGGCCGCACCGTTTTCAGGGATCGAAAGTCGGCAGCTTGCCTCATTCTGGAACCGCGTCGGCGGTTTTGTTTATGAACATGGCGAACAGTTCTATCATTTTGAGGGGTTGCGTTCCTTCAAGCAAAAATTCGACCCGGAATGGAGCCCGAACTATCTGGCCAGCCCAGGCGGATTGGCAGCGCCCCGGATATTGTACGAAGTGAACGTTCTTGTCTCGGGCGGTCTGCGCGGCCTTACGAAATAGCGGCTTGTTCAGGCTGGCGCTGGTTTGTGTTTTGCATCAGGTCGCCCCAGTCGGTGCGATACGCCATTTCGGTCAGGTCGGCGGATTCCTGTTGAAATTGGATATTCTCGCGCCCGACGGTAAGGGACACTTGCAGTGCATGGATATTGACGTAAAGCGCCGCCACATCCCCTGTCAGCATTACGAGCGCATTGTCTTAGTTTGCCACTTGCTTCGCCATATCGGACCGTGCCGACCGAAATCAATGGGTCCTGACGCTTCTGTATCCCGGATCTGGTAGCGGGGTGGTGCGCGACGTCTGACCCTGGTGGCACGACCACGCTTCCTAGCCTGTCGGCACCGCCTCTCCTTCACTGTCTCGAACAGTTGCCTGCGGCCGTTTTAGGTCCGCGTACCTGATGGAGGAGAACATAGAGAATGTAACCCATGGTCGGATCATCGGGATAGATGTGAGCCGCGACTGGCTGGATGTCCACTGTCTGCCCGATGGCCAGAGGTTTCGATATCCAAATGAGGATCGGGGGTATATCACCGTGTCCGATCTCGCTCGAGAACACGTTGCCGTCGTGTGCTTCGAAGCGACCGATGGTCTCGAATGGAAACTCTGGTTGGCGCTTGATGCAGCTGGCGCGGCGACCCGACAGGTGGCACCTACACAGGACAAGGCATTCGCACTCAGCCTCGGAACCCGTGCCAAGACGGACAGGATCGAAGCCGAACTGATTGCCCGCTTCCTGGTCTTCAGACCCGACGCCGGGCGTAGCCTTCCGGCAGAACACCTTCGTCTTCTCACGGCCTTGACCACCAGGCGAGCACAAGTGGTCGAGATGCGTAAAAGGCTTCTCGGCAGCGACACGCGTCTTGCGGAAACCACGCTGATCCCCCACTCCGTGCCCGGTATCGGCCCGGTGGTCAGCTCAACGCTGATCGCCGAACTACCGGAACTTGGAACTCTCACAGAGGAGGAAGTCACTGCGCTGACTGGTCTAGCACCCGTCGCGCAGGACAGCGGAACTCTCCGTGGGAAACGAGCCATTGCCGGTGGCCGGCGTGCTTTGCGACATGTCCTGTTCAAAGCCGCATTGGTTACCTCCCATCACAATCCGATACTGAAGGCCTTCGCGGATCGACTTCGAAACGCTGGGAAACCGCACAAGGTTACTGTTACGGCGGTTGCACGAAAACTCGTCACTATCGCAAATACCCTGTGCAAAAGGCGTCAGAAATGGGAGACGGGGCGGCCGTGTTAGATAGAGTTGCTAGAAACTCTTGCCCTGGCCGGTATTAATGGCAACCACCGCATACCCACCGACAAACCCATGAGGAACAGAAACAGCGCCAGTAACCTCGGGTAGTTATAACAGCCCAGCTACTGACCTAACAACCGCATGGTTAGTCCTCCTTTCGGGAAGGTTGATCCAATCTCAGCCGTTGTAGCCGAGCTCATCAATGAATTTGTAGGTTGTAGGTGGGTACGAGTGAAAGCCCGGACTTTGTTTTACAGGCGTTGAAACTGTTTTGAGATTAGGAACACAGCTTTACCTGTGTCTGCCACTCAGTGCATTTCACGGCCAATCCTGCGGGGAGGGGCTGATCTGTGTAGAACATGTCCACCTCGGACAGTGAGGCTATCCGTGCGGGCGCGGTACGTTGAAACTTGGTCTGATCTGCCACTAAGCAGGTCCGGCGGGCTTGCGCGATGATGGTCTGGCTGACACGCACCTCTTGAAAGTCGAAATCCAACAGGTCTCCGGCAGTATCCAGGGCAGAGCATCCTATGATCGCAAAGTCAAATTTGAACTGCTCGATGGTTGCGATTGTCAGGTTGCCGACCAACCCCCCATCTGATCGCCGCAATACACCGCCCGCCACAACGATCTGGCAGTTGGGGTTATCGACTAATATGTTGGCAACATTCATGTTGTTGGTCACCACCATCAGGTCTTTGTGGCCCAGCAATTGCCGGGCGACGGATTCGGTCGAGGTGCCGATGTTCAGGAAAATCGATGCACCATCGGGAATATCCTGTGCACAGTGTTGCGCGATCAGGGCTTTGGATTCGGCGTTCATTGCGCGGCGGTCTTCGTAACCGATATTGGAAACGCCCGAGCGTAAAACGGCACCGCCGTGAACGCGGTCGAGTTTCCCCATATCCGACAGTTCGGACAGGTCGCGGCGGATCGTCTGAACCGTGACATTAAACCGAGCGGCGAGGTCTTCGACCATGACACGGCCGTCTTGCCGGGCAATGTTCAAGATATCCGACTGGCGAAAGGAAAGGGACACGGTCTACTCCTACTGCTTGGGTTCGTTTATGTTCGGTTTTTCTGGGCGTGCAACATAATCTTCGCCTTCAGCCGTACATTAAGCTCAAATTGCGGCATAACGAACATAAACGAAGAATTGCATTGACCAAACGAGGGTCGATACGGTTAATGAGCGCGCGTTTTGCCTTGAAGTGGGAATCATCCAGTTATGGAACAGACAAACGAACAGGTTTTGGACCTTTTCATCATTGGCGGCGGTATCAACGGCTGCGGTATCGCGCGGGATGCGGCTGGGCGCGGGCTTTCGGTGGCGCTGGCTGAGATGAACGATCTGGCGTCGGCGACGTCGTCAGCGTCGACCAAGCTGTTTCATGGTGGGTTGCGGTATCTTGAGTATTTTGAGTTCCGCCTTGTCCGTGAGGCTTTGATCGAGCGCGAAACTCTGCTGCGGGCGATGCCGCATATCAGTTGGCCCATGCGCTTTGTCTTACCGTATCACGCGGATATGCGCTTTGACTCGGAAACGCCAACCTCGCGCCTGCTGAGCACTGTGATGCCCTGGATGAAGGGGCGTCGCCCGGCTTGGCTGATCCGGTTGGGATTGTTTATGTATGATCATCTGGGTGGGCGAAAAATCCTTCCCGGAACTGCTTCATTGGACCTAAAAAGCGCGCCTGAGGGGAGCCCTTTGCAGGACAAGTTCGAAACCGCCTATGAGTATTCGGATTGCTGGATCGAAGATTCACGGCTGGTCGTACTCAATGCCCGCGACGCTGAGGCGCGCGGCGCAAAGATCATGGTTCGAACCGAGGTTCTGTCAGCCGAGCGCATGGGCAATCTATGGCAGGTCACGGTTCGCGATCGCGACAATGATGAAACGCGGGTGATCAAGGCAAAAATGCTGATCAACGCGGGTGGTCCGTGGGTTGGCGACATTATCCAGACGAAAATCCGTGTAAACTCGCGCGAGGGCGTCCGATTGGTTCGCGGCAGCCATATCGTAACGCGCAGACTGTTCGACCACGACAAATGCTATTTCTTCCAAGGTGAGGATGGCCGGATCATTTTTGCCATTCCGTACGAGCGTGACTACACCCTGATCGGCACGACAGATCAGGATCATCCAGACCCATCCGAGCTTCCAGTCTGTACCGAAGCAGAACAAGAGTATCTGTGCGCCTTTGCGACGAAGTACTTCAAAACCCCTGTGACGCGCGATGAGATCGTCTGGACCTATTCCGGGGTGCGGCCGCTCTATGATGACGGTGCTAGCAACGCGACGGCGGCGACACGGGACTATACGCTGAAAGTGGATGCGCAGGGCGGCGCGCCCGTGCTGAATGTCTTCGGCGGCAAGATCACAACATACCGACGGTTGGCAGAGAGCGCGCTTGAAAAAGTGGCCGAGCATTTTCCGGATCTGTCCGGCCCTTGGACCGCAGGCGTTGCCTTACCCGGAGGAGACTTTCCGGTTGATGGGGTGCAGGATTTGGTAGCCGGTCTAGAGGAAGATTTTACCTTTTTAGATCGCGCTTGGGCCGAACGCCTTGTGCGTGCCTATGGGACAGAGGCCCGCGATATTCTGGGAGATGCGAAAACTGCGGAGGATTTGGGGGAAGATTTTGGCGCCACGCTTACCGCGCGCGAACTGCAATGGCTGATAGACAAAGAGTATGCACGTATGGCCGAAGATGTCGTCTGGCGTCGTAACAAGCTTGGTCTGCGACTAAGTTCAGATCAGGTCGCGCGCATTCAGGATTGGATGGACCAACATAGGCAGGCTGCCGCCTAGACGAAAACCCCGCCAAACAGGCGGGATTTTTCTTTGGGCTTACGCTGTTTCCTCGGATGGTCCGGGATCGTTCTTTGACCCTTTGATCCACTCTCTCAGGCTTTGCATCAACGCGTAAAGAACCGGCACCAGAATGACTCCAACCAGCGTTGCTGCCAGCATTCCACCAAACACGGCCACGCCGATGGCTTTCTGGCTAGCCGCGCCTGCACCGCTGGCCGCCAGCAGCGGGACAACACCAAGCAAGAACGACAGGGCGGTCATCATCACCGCGCGGAATCGCTGAAACGCGGCTTCGGCGGCGGCTTCTTTGATCGACAGACCTTGGGCCCGTTGCTCCATCGCGAACTCGACGATCAGGATGCCGTTCTTCGATGCGAGGCCAACAAGCATGATCATCCCGATCTGAGTATACAGGTTGATATCGCTGCCAGCGACAGCAACTGCAGCCACCGCTCCGAATAGGGCAACGATCACCGAAAGCAGGATGGACACCGGCATGCTCCAACTTTCGTATTGGCCAACCAGGAAGAGATATCCGAACATGATCGCGAGGCCTAGGATCACAACCACAAGTCCACCCGTCGCCAATTGCTGTTGCGCGGTTCCTGTCCATTCGAACGCGTACCCGGGGGGCAGGGCAGTCGCGGATTCTTCGGTCATCACGGTGATTGCGTCACCCGTTGAAAGCCCCGGCGCAGGAACTGCCGTAACGGTGGCCGAGCGGAATAGGTTGTGCCGTTTTAGTAGGACCGGGCCCAAAACGTTTTCAACATCGACCAAAGTTCCCAGTGGAACCATCTCACCCGTTGTGGAGCGAACATAAAGGTTCGAGATATCCTCGACATTGTCGCGATAGCTGCCGTCGGCCTGGATCATCACGCGATAGACCCGTCCGAACAGGTTGAAGTCGTTCACGTAGTAAGACCCAAGCTGCGCCTGCATGGTTTGGAATACTTCGGCCACCGATACTTGCAGCGTTTTGGCTTTCTCCCGGTCCAGATCAACAAACAACTGTGGAACATTTGCCCGGAAAGTCGTGTAAGACTGACCGATCTCGGGTCGCTGGTTCGCTGCGTAGACAAACGATCCCACGGCCGCAGCCAGATCCTGCGGCGACCCACCACCTGTTTGCTGGACTTCCATTTCAACACCGGCCGACATGCCCAGACCCTGAATGGGTGGCGGATTGAAGGCAACGACCGAGGCCGCCGACTCACCGTTAGCAATAGCCAGGATTTTCGCAAGAATCGCGTTGGCGCTCAGGTCTTCCTCCTGACGTTCGTCCCAGTTGATGAGGTTTACAAAGATTGCGGCTCCGTTGGTGATGGTCCCGTTCAGCATTGAGTAACCGTTGATCAGAACTGTACTTGATACGCCAGGGATTTGCTGAATCTGTTCATCCAACCGGGCCGAGACGACCTCGGTCCGTTCCAACGTGGCCGCATCGGGCAGTTGGATGTCGACGAAAAGATAGCCGTTATCCTCAAGCGGCAGGAAGCCACTGGATGTGTTCGACATGATCGTCCCGCCGCCCATTGCCAACGCAACGATGATGCCAAGTCCAATAACAGGCAATATCAGTAGTTTACGGACAATTGCGACATAGCCGCCTCGAACGGTGCCGATGAAGTTTTCGAAGACGGCCAACAGCCCTTTGGGGGGACCGGAACGTGCCCGTAGAACCAGCCCGCACAAGGCCGGAGACAGCGTCAGTGCGTTGATGGATGAGATCACAACCGCAGTTGAGATCGTCACCGCGAACTGTGAATACAGCCGCCCCGAGATGCCGGGCATAAAGGTCACCGGCACAAACACGGCCAGCAGAACCAATGTGGTTGCGATGACCGGGCCAGTGATCTGCCCCATCGCCTTTCGGGTTGCTTCGGCGGGCGGCAGCCCTTCGTCAGCGATAATCCGTTCAACGTTTTCGACCACAACAATCGCATCGTCCACCACGATCCCGATGGCCAGAACCAGGGCGAACAGCGAGATTGTGTTCAACGACATTCCGAACAATAGCAGGAATGCGAATGTCCCGATCAGTGAGACCGGGATTGCGACCGCGGGAATAATTGTCGCACGCCAACTGCCAAGGAAGACGAACACAACGGAAATCACCAGGGTGAAGGTCAAAATCAGGGTTGAGACCACATCATTCAGGGATTGTTCCACAAAGTCCGTGGTGTTGAAGGGGACGTCATATTCCACATCGGATGGGAATGTGCGCGATAGGCGCTCAAGCTCTGCCTCGACGCGTTCGGAAACCGCCAGCGCGTTTGCTCCGGGGGCTTGATAGATGCCAATGACTGTTGCTGGAACGCTGTCGAAAAAACCCGAGGCCGCATAGTATTCTGCGCCCAGTTCCACCCGCGCGATATCCCTGACCCGCACGATTGACCCTGCATCGCCGGTGCGAATGACAATCTCTCCGAATTCATCGGCCGAGGTCAGACGACCCTTGGTCTTGATCGTGTACTGAAAGGTTTGCCCTTCAGGAACCGGAGGTGCCCCGATTGACCCTGCCGACACTTCCACGTTTTGCTCGCGAATGGCGTTGATCACGTCACCTGGCGTGATCGACAAGGCCGCCATCTGATCCGGGTCCATCCAGATCCGCATTGCGTATTCCAGATTGGTGAGAACGTCCGCCTTACCGACACCTTGAACACGCGCCAGCGCGTCTTTGAGGTTGATCGACGCATAGTTCGACAAGAACACACTGTCATAAGTACCGTTCGGCGAGGTCAGAGTGACCAGCAACAGCATGTTGGTGGACGCCTTTTGCGTAACCACACCCGATGACGTTACCTCAGCCGGTAGCGACGACATCGCCTGCGCCACGCGGTTCTGCACGTTGACTGAAGCGATGTCAGGGTCGGTTCCCACCTCAAAGGTAATATTCAGCGAATAGCTACCGTTGTCCGAGGACGTGGACGTCATATAGATCATGTCATCCACACCGTTTACCTGCGCTTCAATGGGCGCGGCGACGGTATTTTCAACAGTTTCGGCGTTTGCACCGGTATAAGTTGTGGACACACTCACAACTGGCGGGGTGATGTCGGGGAATTGGGCCACGGGCAAGACCAGATAGCCGATACCGCCCATGATTGTCAGGACAAGCGAAATAACAAGCGCCAGCTTGGGGCGGCTGATGAACAGGGCTGAGAACATCGGTTATTCTCCCGGCTGCTCAGATGCGACGACCGCATCAACGGCAACGCCAGGCCGGACCCTTTGTAAACCTTCAACAATCACGCTTTCGCCCTCGCGAAGACCGTCTTTGACGATGACCGCCGTGCCTTCCGTGTTGCCGGTGGTGATGTAACGCTGTTCCACCATCTGCTGATCGTTGACCACAAGCACAAAATCCCCGCGTTGGTCACGTTGCAGCGCGGCTTGGGGGATCAGCACCTCAAGCGTCGGTTGCAGCGCCTCGATCCGCACATTCAGGAAGGCTCCGTCGACGATCAGCCGTTTGGCATTTGCGAATTCGGCGCGCATTGCAATGGCGCCGGTCAAAGGGTCGATGCGGTTGTCGACGAACACGATCTTGCCCGTTTCATCCAGTTCCGTGCCGTTTGGTAGGTTTATGCGCACATTCGGGCTCTTGCTGCTTTCCGTGAGCGACGAAGGGCTCTCGCCCACGGCCTCAAGAACAGACGTGAATTGTTTTTCGTTTATTGAGAAGTTTACGTAGATCGGAGCCTCGCTGACGATATTGACCAGCGGCGGGTTGGTTGGCCCAACCACGTCACCGACACTGATCGCCACCCGACCAATGCGACCGTCGAAAGGCGCGTGAATTTCGGTGTAGCTGAGGTCAAGCTCTGCTTGCTGGATCGCAGATTTGGCGGCTTTCACTTCGGCTTCGGCCACCAATTCGTTAGCGCGCGCGATGTCGCGTTCAGCTTCTGGGGTTGCATCCCGTTCGAAAAGTTCTTGTTTTCGCGCCAGTTCAACCTTTGCCAGTTCAAGGTTGGCCTCGGCCCGGTCCAAATCGGCGTTTCGAGCCTCAAGTGTCGCTTGGTAAAGATCGGGTTCAATAGTGAAGAGCAGGTCGCCCTGTTTGACCAACGCGCCATCTTCAACGTTCTGACTTTCCAGAAAACCGCTGACGCGCGCCACGATGTCCACCTTGTTCAGGGCTTCGGCCCGTCCGATGAACATGGCCTCTTCGGTGATCTCCTCGGTATAGGCTGCTGCGATCGACACTTTCGGCGGGGCGGCGTCACCTTGATCCTGGGCGGTAGCCATTTGCGCAACGGTCAGGCAGGCCAAGGCTGCAAGGGCGCTGCTGGGTCCGGCAAAACGGAAAAAAGTGTTCTTCAATGTAAGGGACATGGCAGGCGCCTCGTTGAAAATGCGGTTTCTTGCGCCAGAACGGTTGGCCACCCTGACGAGTCGACTGAATTCAGGGTCAGGATGGACGTTTTAAAATCATATCTCAAGCATCTTGAATGCGAGCCAGACGCAGAGCACGAGAAAATTTCGTCTGTGTAAGGACGACTTAGATCAATCTGCTGATGTAAATAGGGCTAAAAAGCAAAAAACGGGGCCTGGACAACCCCCGCTATCAAGTTCCGGTTTGCGCCAGATCAGGCGCGTGTGCCTGAAAACCGGCTTTGCCAGTCTTCGCGCTGTTCATCTGTAACCTTGGTGAACAACACATCGGGAACGGTGAAGGAATGGCCCGCAGGCAGGGCTTCTAGCGCAACCGCAACGTCGTCGGGCCAGCTTGTGTCCAGCGTGTTCATCGCGCTCAGCATCTTGGCTGACGTATCTGGAATGAACGGTGCGCTCAGCACGGCGTATAGGCGGATCAAATTCAGGCCCAAACGCACCTGTACCGCAGCTTGGCCCGGGTCCTCTTTAAAGGTCGACCACGGCGCTGCGGCCTGTAGATATTCATTGCCTGCAACCCAGATCGCCCGCAGTTCTTGAGCGGACTTGCGAACCTCCATTGCCTCCATGTGCCCTTCGTAGGCGCGGATGCGTTTGGTCAGGTCTTCGATCAGGTTTTGTTCACGCGCGCCATAAGAGCCGCCCTCGGGCACCGCTTCGCCAAATTTCGAGCGGCAGAACTTGGTAATCCGACTGACGAAGTTGCCCAGAACGTCCGCAAGGTCCTTGTTCACCGATTGCTGGAAGTTTTCCCAGGTGAATTCACTATCGCTGCTTTCGGGCGCATGACTCAGCAGCCACCAGCGCCAGTAATCGGCGGGCAGAATCTCCAGCGCCTGATCCATGAACACGCCACGGCCTTGCGAGGTCGAGAACTGGCCGCCGTCATAGTTCAGGTAGTTGAATGACTTAAGGTGATCGACCATCTTCCAAGGCTCGCCCGAGCCCAGAATGGTGGCAGGGAAGGACAGGGTATGGAACGGCACGTTGTCCTTGCCCATGAACTGGACGTAGCGCACGTCTTCGGCACCCTTGTCGGTGCGCCACCAGCGTTCCCAGTCTGCGTCGCTTTTGCCGTTGGCATCGGCCCACTCCTTGGCGCAAGCAATGTATTCGATTGGCGCGTCGAACCAGACATAGAAGACTTTGCCCTCCATACCGGGCCAGTCCTGATCGCCTTTCTTGACCGGAACACCCCAGTCCAGATCGCGGGTGATGCCCCGGTCTTGCAGGCCGTCACCATCATGCAGCCACTTCTTGGCAATCGAAGTTGTCAGGATCGGCCAATCGGTCTTGGAGTCGATCCACGCATCCAGCTGATCTTTCATTGCCGACTGACGTAAGTACAGGTGTTTGGTCTCGCGCACCTCAAGATCGGTCGAACCCGAAATCGCCGAACGTGGATTGATCAGATCGGTCGGGTCAAGCTGCTTGGTGCAGTTTTCACATTGGTCGCCGCGTGCGCGCTCATACCCGCAGTTGGGGCAGGTGCCCTCGATATAGCGGTCGGGAAGGAACCGGCCATCAGCGTTGGAGTAGACCTGCTTCTCGCTCACCTCACGGATCAGGCCTGCATCATCCAACTTGCCTGCGAAATGCTGAGTCAGGCGTTTGTTCTGCTCGCTTGATGAACGACCAAAGTGATCAAAGCTCAGACCGAAACGTTTCGCGATATCCGCCTGCACGGCATACATATCAGCGCAGTATTCAGCGACGGGTTTGCCCGCCTTGGCCGCGGCTAGTTCCGCCGGGGTGCCGTGTTCATCGGTGGCGCAGAGGAACATGACCTCATTCCCCCGGCCACGCTGATAACGTGCATAAAGATCGGCAGGCAATTGCGAGCCGATCAGATTGCCGAGGTGCTTGATCCCGTTGATGTAAGGGATCGCCGAGGTAATGAGAATCCGAGCCATTTTGCGTTTCCACGTGTCTATCTGCGCGCCCGTCTACATGATGTGGCCGATCAGCAAAAGACCGGTTTCTGTCTTCTAGCCCGGTAATACTGCACAAAGCCCGCAGCTGTCGCTATTCCTCTCGGGATCTTTTGAGCAAGCGGCCGACAGTGAACGATGTACGCGGCGCATAGACATAGTTCGTCCGCTCCTCTGGTGTTGGGCGTGAGCGCATCCGGGCCACACCGAACACGATCAATACGACATGTCCGGCGGCGACGAACGCAAACAGTGCACCTGGACCATATTGCTGAATCAGAGTCGATGAGACATAGGGCGATGCAATCGCCCCCAGCGCATACCAGAACATCAACGCCGCAGAGAGTTCGACCCGCTCTTCGGTGGTCGCAAAGTCATTTGCGTGGGCTGACGAAACCGAAAAGATTGGAAAGGTTGTCAGACCAAAAACCGCAGCCGCCAGCATAACGCCCACAGTGCCGGTGTCACTGGCAGCCATCGTCACACCGCAACTGAGCACTGCCGCCACAGACAGCCAGATAAGCACCCATCGCCTATCATATTTATCTGCAAGCCAGCCAAGTGGGTATTGCGCCAAGGCTCCGCCCAGAACAAATGATGCGAGGAAAAAGGCGATCTGATCGACATTCAGCCCGACCTCTTGCCCGTAGACGGGGCCGACCATACGAAATGAGGCAGAGCTGAGTGCCGCGACGATCACGCCCGCAACTGCAAGCGGAGAGCTGCGCCACGCCAGCTTTGGCCGCAGGCGCGGAGCGTCGGGGGTTTCCGGCTGATTTGCCTTGGTCAGGGTTAATGGCAGCAACGCCGCACAGCACAAAATAGCCAGAAGGTTATATGAAACATAAGATGCAGGGGGCAGGACCGCGATGATAAGCTGCGCGCAAAGGGATGCGCCCATGTCGACGAACCGATAAGTTCCCATCGCCCGCCCGCGTGTTTCGTTAGTGACCTTGGCGTTCAGCCAAGCCTCAATCACTGTATAGCATCCGGCGACACACGTGCCCGAAGCAATCCTGAGGGCCGCCCAGATATACGGGTTATCTGTCAAGGTGTGTCCAAGCAGCCCCATCGCGCCCAAGGCTGTGCAGACGGCAAACGCACGGGAATGCCCAACATTTCCCATCAGTCGCGGAGCCCACCAGCAGCCGACAAAGAACCCGATGAAATGCGCCGAACCAAGCAGACCGATCTGCCCGGTCGTGAACTCGAGCGTTAGACCCGAAATGGCGTCCAGCGGTCCAACGCCACCTGTTGAAAGCTGCAGCAGAATGACAGAGAGGAAAAGGGCGGCAAAGGAAATGATCGTGCGCATAGTGGGGCCAGCTTTACGCGATACGCCAGGGATGCGCGCGCCTAATCGACGCTGATGCGTCGTTTTTTGCCTATTCGGCCTGTTTGATCTCGGCCTTGATGTCCAATCCGACGGTGTCCTGCACCAGATCGACGAAGCCCGAGGCGCCGAAGTCGTGACGATTCAGGGCCCCTGTCAGACGGATAGAAAGCATGTCCAGATTGGTAGCGTCACTGCCGGGGGGGCGAAACAGGTCTGCTTGCAAGGTGATCGGGCGGGTCACACCGCGCAGGGTAAGATTTCCGGTGATTGTTGCCCCGCGCGAGATTCGTCCACCTTCGCCAAGCTGCACTTCGGTTGAAACGAATTGAATGGTTGGAAATTGTTCCACGTCCAGAACCCCTTGTCCCAGCATTGCACTGCGGGCGAAGGGAAGCTTGGTGCGGGCCGCGGCAGCGTTCAGCATTACGCTAACTTTGCTATTGGCCAGATTGCTCAGGTCAATCTGAATATCCGCCGATTGAATTGGCATTGTGCCGGATTGTGCAAGCCCCGAAATATCGAATGTAAAGTCCACGGACGTGCCCTCGGGGACCAGTTCGTACCGGGTGGTTGCGGCACGGGTCGGGTGCGCCACGGAAAGGCTCGCAAGCCCCGCCAGCAGGATCCGGCGGGTCAACCCGGTCATGCCATGGCCTCTTGCCTGCGGGGGCGTGAGCGGTGAAGCAGCACCAGCAGTATGGCGATGTTCAGCCCGTTCCAGAGTATGCCATTGATGAAGGCGAGCTGGTAGTTTCCGGTTACGTCGTAAATCCAACCTGACATCCAGCCGCCAAGTGCCATGCCCAGGATGGTCATCATCATGACGAAACCGACGCGCGCTCCGGCCTCTTGCGGGGGCATGTATTCGCGGACGACCAGCGCATAGCTCGGCACGATGCCACCCTGCGCTAACCCGAACAACAAGCTGACGACATACAATGAAACCATCCCGTCATAGGGCAGGAAGAGGAACAACGCGATGCACTGAAGCACCGATCCGCCCAACAAGGTCATGACACCCCCGAGCTTATCGGCCACGATGCCCGAGATCACCCGACTGACCACTCCGCCCATAAGCATAAGAGACAGCATCTCGGCCCCCACAGCAGGTCCGTAGCCCAGTCCGACGCAGTAAGAAACTATGTGAACCTGCGGCATGGACATTGCAACGCAGCACCCGATACCGGCCAGACCTAAAATGTATTGCAGGGCACGTGGCGAGATTCCGACGCTACGCGCGTTGATCTGAGCATTCGCAGCGGCAGTGCTATGCGCCTCGATCGGGACTTGCCGACGCAGCAGAAGGGAAAGGGGAATAACAACAACCAAGGTGATTAAGGCGAGTGTCAAATAGACCTGTTGCCAGCCATCGCGGGCCAGAATACCAGACAGCATCGTCGGCCAGATAGCTCCGGACAAGTAGTTGCCACTGGCCACCAGTGCCACGGCAATCCCACGCCGCCGCATAAACCAATGCGAGATATCAGCGATCAGGGGGCCAAACCCGATCGACGTCCCAAGCCCCAATAGCAAGTGCGCCACGGACAGCAGAAGGATGTTCGGTGCCCATGTTGCCAGTAGATAGCTGACCGCGCTCAGTACTGCTGCACCGATCAGCGCTTTGGTCACGCCCAACCGGTCGACCATCTGCCCCAGCCACATATTCCCCAGCGCAAAGCCGACCATCGCCAGAACATAGGGCAAAGAAGCCTCGGCCCGTCCGGCGCCAAACTGCGTCTCGATGGCAGGCATCACAACGATCACCGCCCACATGCCAACATTCGCCACCGTCGCAATGGCGAGTGTGATCAGCAGGCGGAGCCAGGAATAGCGGCTGTCATGGATCGGATGACTCATGCAGAGACGCTAGGGCCGGTGTCAAGCTTTTGCCAGTCACAAGTTATTTAACTTTACGAATTTTTTCACGTTGCGGGATGTCACACCAATTCATCCGTAGTCTCGATCCGGGTCAGGTGCAGACCGGCGCGCGGTTTGGTTTGGGTGGCCTGCCAACTGACCGGGGGCAGGGCGCGGGCGCGGCGGCGGGTCAGGGTCCAGCGCCTTGCGTCGCCCTGATGATCTGCGGCCATGTGCCAGCGCGTCTCAACCCCTTGTGCGCCGCCATCTCCGGGGGTTAGCAGCAATCCCAGCGGTGCCCGCCCCATCAGCCCCCCGTGTTCGGCAGTCAAATGCATCCGCCGTACCGGCGTCAGCCCGGGTGCACCGGGCAGATCGCAGATGATCAGCGGAACTGCCCCGCTGCGCAATGCCTCTTCCATGCACCACAGCAAATCTTCGGCGCGGGTGGGGCGGACGAATAGAAACCGCGCCGGATCGGCAAACGGCATCATCCCGTCGGGGTTCAGTTGCGCGGGCTCCCACGCGGGGGCAATCCATAGTATCGGTCCCTGCGCCTGACCAGCCAGCCACATGGCAAAGCTGCGCCGGGCAGGGCCGCAGGCTTCGTGTACGCGGCCCAGTTGCAGGGTGATCTGTGACTGTAGAACCAGCCCCGGCACGTCGCGCGCGGGTTTGCGGCCAAGCAGGTTTGTAGACATGCTGACAGCTTAGCATGTTCTTGCTTTGTTCTCAAATCGTAAATGAAGCCGTCAAGCCTTTAGCGGGACAAAATCAAACGGCCATCGGTGAACTGGATGTTTGAGAACCGGTGCAGGTAATCCATGCCCAGCAACGATTGACGCAGGTCCCCTTCGTTTACCCAGGCCGAGACACCCTTGTCGACGATTGGCCCCAGTTCAAGACTGTCCAGTCGAACGGGCGCTGTCCGAACCTCTCCGTTAGCGGTGAAGGCGCGGCCCAAATAGTTCAGCTGGTCCGGGTCTATGTCGATGCGTCTGGCATCCTGCTCGCTTAACACAATCTGACTGGCACCCGTATCGACAAGGAAGGTGATCGGCTCTCCGTTTACCAGAACCGGCAGGTAATAGTGGCCATCATAGGCCCGTGGAACCTCAATCGCCTCGCCCGTGATGGTCATCTGCGGCGTAGGGCCAACGGTCGAGCGGATGTCGTCCCACAGCCCGACAACGGCGATCGCTCCGACAAAGATAAAAACCCAGGCCATGGCCTGCTGCACGGTTTTGTTCAGCGACTGACGATTTTGTGAGACGAACCAAAACACAACCGCCGCGCCAAGCACGACCAGATAAACCAAGTGTCCTATGTTGTCGCCGTCCATACGAATACCCTTATCAACATCACATCAGATATATGGGTGTTTATGAGGCAAAACCAAAGGCCTTGAGGCCATCCAGAATGAACTGAACCGACAGCGCCGCCAGCAGCATTCCCAGCAGCCGAGTAAGGACGTTCAGCCCCGTTTTACCCAATATGCGCGCGATCAGGCCGCCGGACAGAAAGAAAATCAGAACCACTGCCATGACCGCCAGCATCACCAAGGTCGCCTCGGCAATGCCCAGAATGCCCGGATGCTGACCCGCCAGCAGGATGATTGTCGCAATCGAACCCGGCCCGGCCACAAGCGGAATTGCCAGCGGAAACACAGACGGGTCGGGGTGCTCTTCAACCTCGGCCCGATCTTCGCGGCGTTTGGTGCGACGTTCGAACAGCATATCGAGTGCGGTCAGAAACAGCAGCGCGCCACCAGCGACCTTGAACGCCTCCATAGAGATCCCAACAAAGCCCAGAACGGCCTCGCCAAAGGCGGCAAAGGCAACAAGAATACCAGACGCTACGGCACAGGTGCGGTAGGCCGTTCTGCGGCGCGTGCGCGCGTCCATTTCCTGCGTCATCGCAACAAAGATCGGAGTAGTGCCGAAAGGGTCGATCACAACGAACAGGGTGGTAAACGCGGTGACGAAAAACGCCAGGTCCATCATGCGGCATTCTCGGCGTTTTCAAGGCGTTCCGCGGCCGCGACCCATAAGGCTTCGGCCTTTTGCATCGCCTCGACGACCTCGGAGAACTTGCGGTTCCAGGTTTCCAGATCGTTGATCCTGTCGTTTTCATAAAGCGCCGGGTCCGCAAGCCTTGCCGACAGCTTTTCGTGCATATCCGTCAGCTTTTCGATCCGGTCTTCGCATTTACGCAGTTCGGCGCGCAGGGCCAACATGGTATCGCGCGAGGGGCGTTTGGGCGTTGCCATTTGCTGTTTTTCTTTGACGGGCTTGTCACGCGACAACAGCATGGCGCGATAGGCTTCAAGATCTTGCTCAAAGGGTTTGACCGTACCGTCTGAGACCAGCCAAAGCCTGTCCGCGACGAGCGACAACAGATGCATATCGTGGCTGACCAGAACCACGGCACCGGAGTAGGCGGTCAGCGCCTCGACCAGCGCCTCGCGGCTTTCGATGTCCAGGTGGTTGGTTGGCTCGTCGAGGATCAGCATGTGCGGGGCGTCGATGGTGGCGATCAACAGCGACAGCCGTGCCTTTTGACCACCCGACAGACGACCGACCAGTGTTTCTGCCTGATCGGCGTTCAACCCGAACCCAGCCAGACGCGAGCGCCACTTTCCCGGAGCGTCGTCCGGGCGCAACCGTCGCAGATGGTCCAGGGGCGTTTCGTCCACGTGTAATTCATCCACCTGATGCTGCGCGAAGTAGCCAATGCGCAACCGGTTGCTGCGGGTCATCTTGCCCGCCATCAGGGGCAGACGATCAGACAGAAGCTTGGATAGGGTCGATTTGCCCTGACCGTTCTTGCCCAGAAGGGCGATGCGGTCATCCTGATCAATACGCAGGTTTAGGCGACGCAGCACCTCGGTCTCGCCATATCCCGTGACGCCGCCCTCTATCTGAATAATTGGCGGCGACAATTCCTCGGGCTTTGGGAATGAAAAGGCGCGCAACGCGGCTTCTTGCGGCGTTGATACCAACTGGATGCGCTCGATCATTTTCAGGCGCGATTGTGCTTGAACCGCCTTGGATGCCTTATAGCGGAACCGGTCCACAAAGCTTTGCAAATGGGCGATGCGGGCTTTGGCCTTCGCATTCTCGGATTCGGCCTGCGCCAGACGTTCGGCCCGGCGCTCGGCAAATTTGTCGTATGGCACCGCGTAATAGGTGAGCTTGCGATCCTCAAGGTGCAGGATGGACCCAACCGCACGGTTTAAAAGACCGCGATCGTGGCTGATGATGATCACCGTGTGCGGGTATTTGGCCAGATAGCTTTCCAGCCAAAGTGCACCTTCAAGGTCCAGATAGTTTGTCGGTTCGTCCAAGAGTAGCAGGTCGGGTTGTGCAAACAACACCGCCGCCAGCGCAACGCGCATTCGCCAACCACCCGAGAAATCGGAACATGGGCGCAGTTGGTCATCATCATCGAACCCCAAACCCTTGAGGATTGAGGCCGCTCGGGCCTCGGCCGACCAGGCGTCGATATCGGCCAGACGCGTCTGAATTTCGGCAATGCGCGCTGGGTCTTCGGCGGTTTCGGCCTCGGCCATCAGCGAGCTACGCTCGGTATCCGCGGCAAGAACCGTATTGATCAGCGAGACATCAGAGGATGGCACCTCTTGTGCCACCCCTCCGATCCGGGCGCGTTTTGGCAGGGCGATATTACCCGACTCCAAGGCCAACTCACCCCGGATCAAACGGAACAACGTGGTTTTCCCGGTTCCATTGCGACCAACCAGACCAACCTTGTGGCCATCGGGAATGGTTGCACTGGCCCCGTCAAAAAGGGGGCGGCCTTCGACCGCATAGGTGATGTCTTCGATCCGTAACATGCGCCGCTCTTATCAGAGCATCCGAGACGCCGCCAGCGGGTAGGCGTGTTCATTACTGGACCTATGTGCTAGCGCTGGTCCGGTTGGCTTTGGACGGATAAAAAATGCGCGCGGCTACTTCGCCACCTTCCCTGATTACCTTGGTGTTCGCGACCGCTTTGTCGGTTTTGACGCTGAATATGTTCCTGCCATCGCTGGCACGGATGGCCGAGGATTTTCAGGTCGATTATGCGTTGGTGAACCTCTCAGTCGCCGGTTATCTGGCCGTATCTGCCGTGCTGCAACTGATAATGGGGCCGCTGTCTGACCGGTTTGGTCGTCGGCCGATCCTGTTGATCTGTATGTCCGTTTTCGTGATGGCCTCGGTCGGTTGCGTTCTGGCCGAGACGATCTGGGGCTTTCTTGGGTTTCGATTACTACAGGCCGCAGTCGTGGCCGGGCCTGTTCTGTCCAGCGCTGCCATACGGGACATGCATCCACCCAACGAGGCCGCCAGCAAGTTAGGGTATGTCACGATGGCGATGGCACTTGCCCCTATGCTGGGGCCGATGCTGGGCGGCGCGCTCGACAGCTTGTTCGGTTGGCGCGCAGGCTTTGTCCTGTATTCAATACTGGGGGCAGGGGTTCTGGTGCTGTTGTGGGCCGATATGGGAGAGACCAACACCCATGAATCCTCAACCTTTGCGGCGCAGCTGGCGGAATACCCTCACTTGTTTCGCGCCCGCAGGTTCTGGGGGTATGCCCTATGCGCGGCGTTTTCTATCGGTGGGTTCTACAGCTTCATCACTGGTGCGCCCCTTGTGGCGGCGGCGTGGTTCGATCTTAGCCCTGCGATGCTAGGGTTGGGGATTGGGATTATCACGGGCGGCTTCATGGTGGGCAATTTCATCACCGGTCGGATCGCAGCGCGTACAAAGCTGACAACAATGATCCTGATCGGGCGCGTTGTCGCGTCGACAGGGCCGCTTGGGGGTGTGCTGTTGTTCCTTGCTGATCTCGGTTCGGTTTGGGTCTTCTTCGGGTCAGCCATCTTCGTCGGGTTCGGCAACGGTCTGACAAATGCCAACGCTAGCGCAGGTCTGATGTCCGTCCGCCCCAAACTGGCAGGTAGCGCTGCGGGTCTTTCGGGGGCGATGATCGTTGCCCTAGGCGCTGTACTAACTTCGCTTACCGGGCTTTGGGTCAGCCCCGAAAACGGTCCGTTCCTTGTGTTGGGAATGATGTGGGCGTGCAGTTTCGCGGGTCTGTTGGCTGTCCTGTATGTGCGCTGGGTGGACAGGCGCGACCCATTGCCCGACGCGATCTGAGCCGCAGCGCATCATAGTGCTTTTCATATCGCAAATACCGTGATACGCGGCGCGCGATGGATTTCGGCGCGACCCCGCGCCTTAAGGTAAGGAGAGGCCAAAATGGCACTGGAACGCACATTCTCGATCATCAAACCCGATGCAACCCGCCGCAATCTGACTGGCAAGATCAACGCCAAGTTCGAAGAGGCTGGCCTGCGCATCGTTGCGCAAAAGCGCATCCACATGACCAAGGAACAGGCTGGCAAGTTCTACGAAGTGCATGCCGAGCGCCCGTTCTATGACGAACTGTGCGAGTTCATGTCCTCGGCTCCGGTTGTTGTTCAGGTTCTGGAAGGCGAGGGCGCCATTGCAAAGAACCGCGAAGTCATGGGCGCAACCAACCCCGCAGACGCGGCCCCCGGAACCATCCGCGCCGAGTTTGCCGAGTCGGTTGGTGAAAATTCGGTCCACGGATCAGACGCACCGGAAACCGCTGCTGTGGAAATCGCGTATTTCTTCTCGGGCATCGAACTGGTTGGCTAAACTGCCATCAGCTTGGATTTTAGGGCCGCTCCCGGTATCGGGTGCGGCTTTTTTTATTTGGGTTTGAGATCGTCTGCCGACACACGCACGCCAACCGCATCCAAATCCGAGATTATCTGCGTTTCGGGCTTCAGGCTGACACTGGCCTTTATTGCGTCAAATCGTTGGCGCAGCGCCTTTTTTTCATCGCCTTTGCAGTCGTTCCAAGGCCGGCCTTGCAGGCCCATGACCAGCACGTAATACCCAATGAAATGAGGGCGCGTACCGGCTTGAAGTACGCGAGCGTAAGCTTCGTCCGGACCCATCTCGCGCAGTTGTTGCGCCGAGTGGATGCCTGCCTTTGCGCAGGCTTGCTCAAAAGCCGGGCCAAGATTGCGGATCGAAGTGATGGGGTCAGACATGCGCATCTAATAGCCATCTGCCGTGGCGATGTCGACCTGACGCAGGATCAGAATTTCATCGGACTTGCCACATGCGGCGATGTGCGATTTCATGAGTTCGTGTCGTATTGGGGTTCGGATGTCAAAGAGTAGGGGTATCGGTGAAATATCCGGCAACAGAAAAAAGAAAGCGTCGCGTGAGTTAAACAGCAAGACATCAAGGACCTTCAGACTCTGCTTGATAGACCTCGGTGCCAGTAATCAGAAAGTAACTGCGACACTGGGGAACGACTACCTTGAAACTTGGGAAAAAGGTCGCTCGTGATGAAGCAGACAAGTAGTTTCTTCGTCCTTCCGGGCGGACTTGATGTAAACAAATTCGCTGGTGAGCTGAAAGGTTTGACCCCGGTGTTCGATGTGCCGACAACTGCCCGCGCGTTCAACCTACTGGATTGCCATGATCAGTCACTGCGGGCAGAGGGGCGGTTATTGCTTGAGGTCAACGGCACGTTACACCTGCTGCAAGCCGATGGCGATGTGTTGGTTCAAGACAGCGGCAAGGCAAGATTTGTGCAGGATTTTCCAGAAGGTCCGGTGCGTGACGCCTTGGCTGGATTTCCCAAACTGCGCGCGTTGATGGGTATCGGGGCCGGAACAATAGATACCAGCGGTTTTGTGGTTCTGGACGACCTGCAAAAGACACAGGTTCGGGGTAATGCTCTGTCACTGACGTCGGAAAACGGGCAGGTCGCGCTTGTGCATGTTCAACCTATGCGCGGCTACGACCGGGCCTTTCAATCCGTCTGTTCGACGTTGCAGGTCATGACGACCGGGGCGTCGGGTGTCGAGACCGTGTTTCAAAACCTCTTCCCTGACAGTATTCCCTATAACGCCAAGCCCGAGGTTCAACTGGGCACGCAGGAGCCTTCGATCGAAGTAGCCGTGGATATCATCCGTACTTTTCTGGCCGTTGCTCGACAGAATGAAGCGGGCATCATTGCTGATATCGACACCGAATTCCTGCACGATTATCGCGTTTCGCTGCGGCGAATCCGGTCTGTTTTGAGCCTGTTCAAGGGCGTGTTTTCTCCAAAACAGACAGATGCGTTGAAACGTGAATTTTCGGACCTGATGGCGCCAACTGGACGGGTGCGGGATTTGGATGTCTATCTTTTGGAGAAAGACATCTACTTCAATCTGATACCGCCCAATCTTCATCCGGGCGTGCAAGCCATGTTTGAACAATTCGAAAAGGAAAGGACAAAAGCCCTTACAAGCCTGTCCAAACGCTTTCGAAGCGCGGCCTACGAACGACAGATGAACGATCTTTCAAAACTGTTTACTGATACCAAAGGGTTGGAACTGGGCCCAAATGCGAAACGCGGTGCCTATGACTATGCCTGTGCGCTGATTTGGAAGCGGTATCGCAAGGTGTGCAAGCTGGCGCGCAGCATCACTCCTGACACCCCGGACGAGATCGTGCATGACCTGCGGATCGATTGCAAAAAACTGCGGTATTTAATGGAGTTCTTTGCACCTCTGTTCGACAGAGGTGATTTCAAAACGCTCATCAAGCCATTGAAAAAGCTTCAGGATAACCTTGGCCTGTTCAACGACTACTCGGTCCAGCAAGAAGCGTTGCATGCGTTCGTTGCAGCCCAAAGCAATGCGCAGGGTCGCGCGAATGCTCAGCTTGCCATGTCTGTCGGAGGCTTGATTGCCGTGCTGAATCAACGCCAAAAAGTCGAGCGTGCGCGCGTAATCGCCAATTTCCAACATTTCGACAGCCCGGACATCCAGAACCTGTTCCGAGCCCTGTTTCACCATAAGGAGGACTGAGGCGTGAAGATCATTGCCTGCTACAGCAACAAGGGCGGTGTGGGTAAAACCGCAACCTCGGTGAACCTGGCCTACGCCTATGCGCAAGCAGGGTTCAAAGTGCTGCTGTGCGATCTTGATCCACAAGGGGCGTCTGGATTCTATTTTCGGGTGAAGCCCTCCAAGAAACTGACGGACGCCCGGTTTTTCGAGGACGTGCAGCGCTTTACCAAATCGATCCGGGCCAGTGATTTTGAGGGTTTGGACGTGCTGCCCGCGAACCTGACGTTTCGCGATTTCGACGTGTTCCTCTCGCGGATGCGGAACAAACGGTCTCGGCTGAAAAAAGCATTGGTTTCAGCGGGAAGCGACTATGACGTGATCATACTGGATTGTCCTCCGAACTTTTCGACCTTGTCCGAGAATATCTTCAAGGCTGCCGATTTGATCGTTGTACCCGTTATCCCCACGACACTTTCTGAAAGAACGCTTGAGCAATTGGTGAATTTTTTCAACGAACAGGGATTGCCGAAGAAAAAGATAAAGGCGTTCTTCTCGATGGTGCAGCGGCGAAAGACTTTGCACCTTGAGACGATGGAAAAGATGCGAAAGCTATACAAAAAACGGTTTCTGCAAACAGAAGTTCCTTTTGCTGCAGATATCGAGCGGATGGGACAGAACCGCGCTCCGGTCAGTATCTATGCCGGTCGCAGCGCTGCAAATACCGCTTATCAAGCGCTGTTCGACGAACTGGAAAACGGAGTGGTTTCAACCAAATGAGTATGGAGATTGAGCGCAAGTTTCTGGTGGCAAAGTTACCCGATCTGAGTGGCGCAGATAAAGCCGTCGTACGGCAGGGTTATTTGACTGCTCCGGACGATTCAACCGAACTGCGCCTGCGTCAGAAGAACGATAAGTTCTTCCTGACCCTCAAGGGCGGCGGCACGATGGTGCGGGTTGAGCGTGAGGCCGAAATCTCCTCTGAGCAGTTCAAAACCTTCTGGCCTGAGACAGAGGGCCGCAGGGTGGAAAAGGAACGCTTCACCGGTCAGTTGCCGGACGGGCGCGTGTATGAATTGGATGTGTTCCTCGGGGACTTGGCCCCGCTTCGATTGGTAGAGGTGGAATTTCAAACTGAGGCAGAGGCCAGTGCCTACACGCCCCCTGATTGGTTTGGGGCCGATGTCACCGCGGATAAACGCTACAAGAACAAGACGATGGCAATCAACGGCGTACCTGCCTAAGTCTTTCGCGCCAGTTTGATCTTTGCCTCTAGTCCGGGATCGCAATTGCGTGCCTCAAACGCGCCACCATGCATATGAGAAATCGCGGCCACCAGCGCCAGACCCAAACCGGCGTTGCGTTCGGTGCGGGCGGGGTCAAGCGTGACAAACGGTATTTGCAGGCGCGACAGATCCTGTTGCGGAACACCCGCACCCTGATCACGGACGCTGAGGCATGTATAAGCGCCATCGTCAGACAGGTTGATTGTGACAGCCGTATCTTGCGGCGCATATCTCATCGCGTTTTCCAGCAGGTTTGACAGCGCTTGCGACAACAGCGGGCGATGCCCCGGTATGGGCGCGGCCGTTCCAGTGATCTCAAGTTGGATGCCCTGGTCACTGGCAACAGGCTCATACAGCTCGACCACGTCAGCAACCAATTGCTGTAGGTCTACCGGTTCGAACTGTTCGCGTCCGACACCTGCCTCGGCCCGCGAGATTTCGGTCAGTTGCCCAAGCACGCGCAGCACGTGGTCGATTTCCACACTGGCACGCGCGATGTCAATCTCGCGCTCCTTATCCGTTTTGGAAGGATCAGACAGTGTTTCGACCCGTTGTTTCAGGCGTGACAGAGGCGAGCGCAGATCATGCGCAATGGAATTCGACGTGGTGCGCAGGTTACTGACCAGTTCTTCGATCCGGTCCAGCATGGTGTTGAGCGTCCCCGACACCTGATCGAATTCATCCCCGGTGCCGCGCAGGGGCATACGCCGGGACAGATCGCCCGAAACGATATTCTCGGCAGTGTTGGCGATATCGGACAGGCGGGCAAAGACAAGCCGGGTGAACAACCATCCGGTCAGAACGCTCAGCCCCAATGCTATTCCCAAGGCGATGCCAACGGTTTGCAGCAGGACGCGATCAAATTGTTGTCGTGCTAGCGCGTCCCGGCCCACCAACAGACGCTCACCGCCGGGAAGGCGAACCGAAGCAGCCGAGATGGGCACCAGTTGGTCATTGTCTGCGCGGCGCAACTCAAGATCGACCCAGCCACTGCCAGCGGTGATATGATCGGGCCATTGTTTGAGGTTCCCGGCCAGTTTGACGCCAAACGGATCCGTCAGCAAATACAGGGCGTCCCTTTCCGCTGCGGTCGGAATGCGCCGTTCAATAGCCCTGAGCAACCCAAGCAGGCCGCGACGTTCATATTCGTCCGCAAGCCCGGTTAGTTCGGCTGAGACGACCGAACGGGTTTCACCCTCAATCGTGCGGTTCGCCGTGACATAGACCAGCGCAAGGATGATGGCCGTCAACAACGTACTCAGAGCCATGCTGGCCAGAATAAGACGGGTACGGGAATTGTTGAAAGACAGTCGGATGTTATCCATCAGATATTATGTAACCGGCGCCCCGGACGGTTTCGATCAGCGGCGGCTCGCCGCCTTCGTCCAACTGTCGGCGCAGCTTCGAGATATGGACATCGACAACATTCGTGTTCGGATCAAAGTGATAGTCCCACACGCCCTCCAGCAACATGGTACGCGACACCACACGGTTTTTTCGGCGCAGGAAAAATTCCAGAATCTGGAATTCGCGCGGGGTCAGGGTAATCTCGCGCCCGTTGCGGGTGACCTTGCGGGTCAGCAAATCCATTTCCAGGTCACGGCATGTCAGCGTCGGGCTTTCCTCGGCCTCTTGCGGACGACGCAGTAGCGCCTCGATCCGGGCGTGGAGTTCCTGAAAAGAGAACGGCTTGACCAGATAGTCATCCGCCCCGGCGCGCAGCCCCTTGACGCGTTCGTCGACGGCGCTCATTGCCGTCAGCATCAGAACCGGTGTTTTAACACCCGCCGCACGCATGGACTTGATCAGGGACAGACCGTCCAAGCCCGGCAGCATCCGATCCAGCACAACGGCGTCAAATCCGCCGTCAGTGGCATGGTACAACCCCTCACGGCCATCTTCGGCGGCCTCGACGATGTACCCTTCTTCACCAAAGCCTTTGGCGATGAACTCACGGGTGTCTTCGTCATCTTCGACGATCAGCAGGCGGCGGCTCATGATCCCAGTTCCTTTCCACCCAGATTTAAACACAAAATATTGGGTAAAGCACTTGGTTTTAGGGGCGTTACGTGCCGGGTGCGTCGTTGCGCACCCGGCAGTCCCGGCAGTTTGCGGACAAATCAAACCACCGGGGAGGCGCCCACTAATATCTCCCCGTCATGTGGCGCGCGCTGGTGTCGGATCAGGCGATTTCCACCGCAACAAAGATCTGGTTCCCGCCGCGATTGATCAGAACAAGTGCGGGATCGGTTTTTTCGCTGTCCAGTGCGGCTTTCAGCGCGTGCGGAGTTGCAGTTTCCTTACCGCCCAGCTTTACGATCACATCGCCCCGCTGCAGACCGGCTTTGGCCGCCGGGCTGTCAGGCTTTAGGTCGGTGACGACCACACCGTCGACATTCTCACCCACACCCATTTCGGCACGGTTGCTGTCGGTCAGCGGAGCGACAGCGACACCCAGCGCGGTCCCCGAGATGCCTTCGTCCACAGGCTTGTCGATCTTGGCCGAGGCGCTTTGATGTTGGCCGATGGTCAGCTGAACCTGTTGTTCCTTACCATTGCGCAGAACAGTCAATACGCTGTCAGTGCCGACCTTAGTGGTACCAACAAGAAGCGGCAGATCGCTGCTGGAGTCGACCGGCTCTTCGTTGAAAGTCAGAATGACATCGCCTTGTTGCAACACGCCCTCGGCCGGGCTGCCGTCGACAACGTCCGATACCAGCGCACCGGTGTAACTGTCGATGCCCAGTGCCGCCGCAAGGTCCGGGCTGACGTTCTGGATCGAGACACCCAACCAGCCACGGCTGACCTGGCCGTCATCGCGCAGGTCAGCAGCGATATGTTCCACGATGTTTGACGTTACGGCAAAGCCAAGGCCCACCGACCCGCCTGTGGGCGAGTAGATGGCCGAGTTCACGCCGACCACTTCGCCGTCCATGTTGAACAGCGGTCCTCCTGAGTTACCCTTGTTGATCGCCGCATCGGTCTGGATGAATTCAGCATATGGACCCTCGGAGATGTTGCGCCCTTTGGCCGAAACGATTCCTGTAGTCACAGTCGCGTGCAGCCCGAACGGATTGCCGATTGCCACAACGTCTTCGCCGACGCGGATCACGTCGCTATCGCCCATCTCAACGGCTTGCAAAGCTTCGTCGGCGTCGATCTTCAGAACGGCAATATCGGTCAGCGGATCGGTTCCGATGATCTCGGCTTGGTAGGTGCGGTCATCTGACAGGCGAACTGTCACAGATGCGGCGTTTTCAACAACATGATGGTTGGTCACGATGTACCCGGCCTCATCCAGGACAAACCCCGACCCAAGACCCTGTGCCGGTCCGCGCTGCGGAGCGTTGAACCCTTCGGGCAGGTCGAAACGTTCAAAAAACTCACCGAATGGATGCTGATCAAAGTCGAACTGGCGCCCCTGAGCGGGAACCGGAGCTGCGCCTTGTTCGGCGATCACGGTAACAACCGACGGTGACACGGCCTCAACCAGATCAGCCACTGCTTCGTCGGCCAGAGAGGGCAGGGCGGTGGTCGCCAGCATAGCCGCGCCCAGCGTTCCGGCACCAACCCAACCGGCTGTCCCGGGTAAAAGTAGAGAGGATTTGCGAATGCTCATTTTTATCTCCTGTTTGTGCACGCGGTCGTGGCCGCGTGTTCAAGCAGGAGATGCGCGTTTAATCTGTGTCTTTTCTGTGTGAATTGTTAAAAAATCTTAATTTCGCCACAAATCACCGGTTCGCTGGCGGTGGTTTCAGGGGTCAAATCGGAGGATTTGTGCGAATCAACCCAGACGAATCGGTGGATTGTTGCCGGTTTGGGGGACAAAGTGCAAAAAGGGTTGAATTGAATGAAATTTGTTAACAAATCCGCCGCCTATAATTTCGACTTAAAGGCGATCATCTTTGAGTTGTAGTAATGCTCACGCAACGAAGATGTGAGTAAAAACAAATTGTACCAAAGACAACAGATTGCCAAATAAGCATGTGCCTATTGGGTAGAATTAGATTCGAACGACGGATTGAGACTCACCTATAGGTAGATCGACGCCTGAAGGATGTTGCGGAAAAACCATTCTGAGACTGACAAAATCCACCGCTCCTTCCAATTTTACATTGTTTGATCCGGTCGGATCGGTGACGATAGATTTGCCCAAGCGAGGGGGAGCCGACGGCACTAGGGGGTGCTGAAGGCTTGTCACAGTCACTGGAAACGCTGAGCGGCATGTTAACGAGGGGGTCTTGTTTAGGTTCGGCGGCGGAACAGCCAAGGGTGTCGACTGACACGATTGGCCGCGTTTCCGGGATTGATGAAAAGTGGTAGTCCTGTTTTGGGTACCGGCCCGGTCGTTCTCGACCGGGCCGCGTTACGTTTCGGGGCCACGTTTTGCGCGCCACCTTGCCCAGTCTTCAGGCGTATCCAGATCAAGCAGAGCGTTTTGATCAGGTAGGGTTTGCAAATGCAGTTTATCAGCCTGCGCGCGTACGATGGATTGCGCACCGTCATCGCCCGTTAACTCACCAAGTTGGTCAAAAAGGCGTCGGTCGAAAACCACAGGATGACCCGGTTTGCCGTCGGATGTTGCCCCGCGCCATATCAGTTTTTCCGGGTGGGTACTCACGGACGCAAGCACGGCGTTCAAATCATCGGTTGAAATCTCGGGCAAGTCAGCCAGCAACACCATGACCGCAGGCGCGTCAGGCGGGACTTGCGCCAATGCACCGCGCAGGCTGGCATTCATGCCTTCACTTGCATCCGCAATTTCAACTTTGTGTAATTCCAGCCCGTCCAATACCCCATACCGGGGATGCGGAGCAGGGGGCAGGGCAACGATCACAGGTGCCGCGTCCCGCGCAATCATTGCTATGCGGCGCAATAAGGGTTGGCCTTCGACGGTCTGCAGCAGCTTGTCCTGACCACCCATGCGGCTGGATTGGCCGGCTGCGAGCAGAATGATGGGTATATTAGCCATTAAACCACCATGCCGCCACAACCGGGCCGTGTCATCCCCGCATCCGCGCTCCATCTGCATCAAAGAGAGGCTCCGAAATCACCCAAGCCTTACGCATTTGACCAAGGATCTCGATTTCAACCTCCAACCCGTCGGTTACCCGATCCACCGGCAGAAATCCAAGGGCAACTGACTTCTCAGCATAATGCGAATATCCGCCAGACGTGCAGAAGCCGACAACCACGCCATCCAGCCAGATCGGCTCGTATGCGTTGACATCGGCATCGTTGGCGTCGACCTCAAAGGCCACAAGTTTGCGTGTCGGACCTTGCGCCCGATCCGCTTCGGCTGCGGAACGACCTATGAAGTCAGTATTTTTCGTGAAGGAAATAAAACGGTCCAGACCCGTTTCGGCGGCAGTATAGTCGGGCGAGAATTCACGCATCCACGATCCGAAGAATTTATCCAGACGCAGGCTCATCATCGCGCGCATGCCGAAGGGTACCATGCCATGCGGTTGACCGGTTTGCCACAATGTCCACCAGAGCTGTCTTTGGGCCATTGGATCGCAGTAAATCTCATACCCCAGATCGCCTGTATAACTGACCCGCTGAACGATACAGTCGGTCATGCCTACCGTCATGCGCCGCACGTCCAAAAACCGCAGGTCTGAGATGTCATCTCGGGTGCAGGCCGACAAAACCTTTACCGCGTTCGGGCCTGCGATCTGAAAACCGTTCAACCTGTCGCTGATATTTTCGACATGCAAGCCGTCTTCCTGATGCTGCAGGAACCAACGCATGTGAAAGGCTTGGCTACCGTACGAGGCGGTCAGGTGAAATTCACCTTCCTTCAGGCAGGAAACGGTGAAATCCCCGATCAGCTTGCCCTTTGCCGACAACATAGGGGTCAGTGATACCCTGCCCGGTTTTGGGATGCGCCCAGCCATGATCCGGTCCAGCCAGTCGCGCGCCGAGTGTCCCGTGATGCGGTACTTGCCGAAATTGTGGACTTCGTTGATGCCAACAGCGCTACGAACTGCACGCACTTCGCGCCCTGTTGCGTCAAACGCGTCCGAGCGGCGGAACGACGGCGTCTCATAGCTTGGCTCGTCGCCTTGGGCAAAATAATTGGGAACCTCCAACCCGTATTGCTGACCCCAGACCGCACCCAGATCGCTGAAGATGTCGTACATCGGGGTCGTGCGGTTGGGCCGTGCGGCGGGCAGTTCTTCGTTCGGGTAGGCGACACTGAACCGTTTCTGATAGTTCTCGATCACCTTCGGGCGGGTATAGCCCGGGCTGATCCAGTCGCCGAACCTTGCGACGTCCATGGCAAAAACATCGCGTTCGGGTTCGCCCTCGATCATCCACTGCGCCAGGGTCAGACCGACACCGCCGCCTTGGCTGAAACCGGCCATCACGCCGCAGGCCGACCAATAGTTCCGCACCCCTGGCACTGGCCCGACTAGGGGATTCCCGTCCGGTGCAAAGGTGAACGGCCCGTGGATCACCGACTTTACCCCGGCTTCGGCGAGCACAGGGAAGCGTTTGTATGCAAATTCGATACTGTCGGTGATCTTGTCAAAGTTGTCCGGCAACAGTTCGTGGCCGAACTCCCACGGTGTGCCGTCGACCGCCCATGGCTTGCAGGGTTGCTCGTAAAAACCGATGCAAAGACCGCGCCCTTCTTGCCGGAGATAGCTTTCGCCAGCCGGGTCCATTACATGCGGATGCTCACCGCCTGCGTCGATGATCGCTTCGATCTGAGGGATCGAATCCGTAACCAGATACTGATGCTCCATCGGGTGCAGCGGGAAGTAGACACCTGCCATCGCTCCAACCTCGCGCGCCCAAAGGCCACCTGCATTTACCACGTGTTCCGCGTGAATGGTGCCCTTGTCAGTGACAATGTCCCATGTGCCATCGGCACGCTGGTTGGTTTCGCGCACCATGCAGTGCGTTTCGATCGTGGCGCCGCCCATCCGAGCGGCCTTGGCATAGGCGTGCGTTGTGCCCGATGGGTCAAGATGCCCGTCCAACGGATCGTAGAGCGCACCGATGATCCCATCGGTATTGGTGATGGGCGCGATTTTCTTGATCTCTTCCGGCCCGACGATTTCGGTTTCCAACCCCATGAACCCATGTTTGGCGCGTTCAGCCAGCAGCATGTCAAATCGGTCCTGATTGTCGGCCAGCGTCACACCGCCCACGTGGTGCAGGCCACAGGACATGCCCGTGATTTCCTCAAGCTCTTTATACAACCGGATTGTATAACCTTGCAGCGCCGCCATGTTCGTGTCGCCGTTCAAAGTGTGAAACCCGCCCGCCGCGTGCCAGGTCGAACCGCTGGTCAACTCCGAACGCTCAAGCAGCATGACGTCCGACCAGCCGAGTTTGGTCAGATGGTACAGTACGGAACAGCCGACGACGCCGCCGCCAATTACCGCCACGCGGGTTTCGAGTTTCATGAATGCCTCCGTCAGTATTTCGGCCAGTCTGATCAGCACAATCCTCGGCGCAACGCCGAATGCGACAGATCGTGTCGCTTCAGCAGTCTGCTTAGGGCAGAATGCAACACGGTTCGGTGACGGACCAGCTAGGGTTTGGTTTTAACCGGCCAGTGCACTTGGAACTGCGGGAGAACTTGATCTTTCGCCGAACACTTGCCCTGCGCAACAAGATAGTTTCCCCAAAAGGGGGGCCAGTTTGTTTTCCAGAATTCGACCTAAAGCGGCCTGATCTTCAATTCCGTCACCCGATTGCCGTCCTTGGCAGTGACTTCGAACCGAAAGCCGTGGAACGAAAAGACCTGACCAATCACGGGGATCATCTGAGCCTCGTGAATGACAAGCCCTGCAAGCGTGTTCGCCTCATCATCTGGCAGAGACCAGTCCATCGCACGATTCACATCCCGTATAGTCATCGCACCCTCGATCAGGAATTGCCCGTCTTCGGTTCGGGTCACGGGGACGTCTTCCTCGATATCAAACTCATCGGCGATTTCACCAACGATTTCCTCAAGGATGTCTTCAAGCGTGATCAGACCCCGTAATGAGCCATACTCGTCCACAACCAGCGCAAAATGGCTGTGCATCCGCAGGAATTCCCGCATCTGGTCGTCGAGAGTCGTGGTTTCTGGAACGAAATAGGGGTCATTCGCCACCTTTGAGATGTCGAACTCCTTCAGCCTGTTGGCATCGCCCTGATTTCCCCCAGCCTGCGCGTACATGGCGCGGAACAAATCCTTGGCGTGAACAACGCCAACGATGTTTTCAGGTTCATCGCGGAATACAGGCAGACGGGTATGAGGACTTTTCAGACATTGCTGCAAGATAGCCTCGGGCGCATCGTCCGCGTCGATCATCTCGATATTTGATCGGTGAAGCATGATCTCTTCCACTGTCCGGTCACCCAGGTCCAGTGCGCCGAGAATGCGGTCGCGGTCTTCTTTCTGAACTACGCCTTCGGAGTGGCCCAGTTGCAAGGCACCTGCGATTTCCTCACGCACGGCAAGGATGTTGCTGTCGGGGTCGATCTGAACGCCGAACAGGCGCAGAACCCCGCGCACCAAAAGGCGCACCGCCGCCACAATGGGCGAAAAGACCGTAACAACGACGCTGATGATCGGAGCCACAGCCGAGGCCGCTTTTTCCGAGTTTGTAATGGCATAGGTCTTGGGCAGAACCTCGGCAAAGATCAGAACCAGCAGGGTCATCACCAGTGTTGCAAGGGCAACGCCGCTTTCGCCAAAAAGCCGCGTAAACAGCGCAGTCGCCAGCGAGGCGGCGAGGATGTTTACCAGGTTATTGCCAAGCAGGACCGAACCAATCAGCCGCTCATTATCGTCAGTAATTTCAAGCGCCTTTTGCGCTCCGCGAGACCCCTTGTCGGCCTGCGCCCGCAGCTTACCGCGCGACGATGCGGTCAATGCAGTTTCAGAACCCGAGAAAAAGCCCGACAGGACGAGCAACAACAAAATGGCGCCTGTGGTTACCCAGAATGCGCCGTCGATCAAAGAAGAAGAGGGTTCCATCGGTCCTTGGTTGTTGGTTTTTCTGCAATGGTTATGGAGGCGCGACCCCTGCGGATCAAGGGGTTACCCCTTGTCTTCGGAGTCTTTCGCCAGCGGGTGATGCTCTAACACCAGTTCGGCCAGACGTTCGTCCAGAACATGCGTATAAATTTCGGTCGTTGCCACATCGGCATGGCCCAGCAGAGTCTGGATTGACCGCAGGTCTGCGCCATTGGCAAGCAGATGTGTTGCAAAGGCATGGCGCAGTGTATGCGGCGTGACCTTATCCGGCGATACCCCACCCTGAACCGCCAATTCCTTGACCAGAAGAAAAAACATATGACGCGTCAGGTGGCCGGATTTCCCGCGTGACGGGAACAAGAACTTTGACCGCTGACCGCCGTCTGCGACCAGTTGATCTTCGTTTTCATCTCGCACTAACAGCCACGCAGCCAGCGCATCGCGGGCAGGCGGGGAAAGGGGTACCATCCGTTCCTTGCCGCCCTTGCCCAGCACCATCAGCATGCGCGGATCGCCCCGTGCCGATGAAACGGGCAGTGAAACCAACTCGGTCACGCGCATACCGGTGGCATACAGCACCTCCGTCAGGCAGGTGTTGCGCACCCGGTCGGCTTTGGTGCGTCCAGTCTGGCGGGCGGCTTGCAGCAGGCGGTCAACCTCGGGCACGTCCAGCGTTTTGGGCAAAAGTTTCTTGCGCCCTGGTCCCTTGATCTGAATGGCGGGGTTGGTGTCACGCCAACCTTCTTCGAACGCAAAACGGTAAATCTGTTTGATGGCCGACAACCGCCGCGCGCGGGTGGACTGCGCCAGCCCCTGTGCGTCGCAGTCGATCAGATAGGCCTCAATCAGGTCGCGTTCAGCTTCGGCAAACCCGGCTTTTCGCGCCCCTAACCACGCCGCAAAATCCTTGAGATCGCGACCATAGGCCAACAATGTGTTGTTGGCTGCCCCCAGCTCTGCCGCTTGTGCCTGCAGAAAGGTGGAAATCCACGAGTCGGATGTGGACGGGGACGCCATCGTCACGAAGCCTGCAAGATCAGAAGGTTCAAGGCCGCACGGCGGGCAGTATCCTCAAGTCCCACCCGGCGCAGTGTTGCGATGGCCGCGGTCAGGTCGACCAGATTTCCCCGCGCGCCGTGGGCGAACAGTTCCATCGTTTCCAGAATGGCCTCGCCTAACTGGTCGTTGTTCAGCATCGCCTCGATATCCGATGGGATTGGCGCGGCCCAAGCAAAGCCCTGCGCCACTGCGTCAGCCAAAGGTGACGGGGTGCGTGCGCGCCCGGGATCGCCTTGCGCCAGAGCAGAGAGAAACTGACTTTCCTGTGACTGATCTGGCGATGAGAGGGCGGCAGTCTCATACAGTTCCGACAACAACAGGATGCGCCACCGAAGGTTTTCGGCTTGGGGATCAGGCAGTGAAAACTGTGACAATCGGCCAGCAAACAACTCGGCAAAAGGAACTTCAAGCCCGACATCGCGCATTTGGTCCCAGACAGGCGGTAGCGTTTTGGCAATGGCTCCGGGTTTTCCGGATTCCAGCGCGCTTTCAAATTTCTGGATCGCGGCCACGCGATCCCAAACCGCGCCCGAGGCCGCGGGGTCACGCTCGGTATAGAGCCCTAATAACTGGTTGGGTGTCAGCGCGCCGATCCGCGTCAAACGCTCCGCCGCTTCGATCTGTGCTTTCCACCCGGCAACGTCGCGCAGGTCCGCATTCGCGAATGCGCGGGGCAACGGGGCCGAAGGCAGGCGCTCACCAATGGCTTCGAACAGCCGAAAACTCAGCGGATCGGGGTTGTCCGGTTGCGGCAGATACTCGGCGTCTTCAAACAATTCGGGGCTAAGAAACCGGTCCAGAACATCCAGATCCTCAGGCGGCAGAACCTGCAGCGCGTGAGCTGCCTCAAGCGTCAAAGCGGCAGAATTCCAATCACCACGCCGCGCCTTGCAGAAGATCTGAGCCGCATAGTCCTGCGACAGATGTGGCTGCGCGATCAAAGCTGTGCAGCTTCGGTCTTCATCCCCAGTCAACAGGGTGGCGTCGAACCAACGCTGGAAGCGCTCACGACTGTCAGTCGGGCCTGCAAGTTGAACCAATGATTGCGCGGGGTCGGCGGCGCCAAGCTGCATCAGCCGGTCAAGCCGCGCCAGCAACAGTGTTTCCTCGGCATTCGGCCCGGTGGGTGCGCGCGCTTCGGACAACAACAGTGTGAAAAGCAATCGTTGCATGGCAGGGTTGTGATCCAGCGGTGCTTGGGCGATCAGCGACGCCAGACGGTCAGGGTCGCTGTTTTGCCACATATCCACGGGCAGTCCGGTTACAGATGACGACACCAGCCCAAGCGGTTGCGACAACGCCTCAAGCGGCGTGACCTCGACCCCCGGTTGCACTCCTGTTTGCGTCACTGGTGGTTCAAGCAAAACGGTTTCCGGCAGGTTTTCCGGCGGATTGCTCAACCACTCAATAACGGATAGGGGTTCCTGCTGCGCTTGCGCCGATCCGGCCACAAACAGCGCCAGCAGTGCGGTTTTATTCCACATTCAGGATTACCGGTTCTCGGATTTCGCCTTCCGGGGCCGAAAAGTCCGCGCCGAAAAACGGCCCGAGATAAGCGTATGCCACTAGCCCGACAAAACACAGGCAAATCAGATATACTAAGAACTTGATTAGACGGCCCATTGCTCAACGCTGCCCCAATTTTCTCTTTTGCCATAGTTATAGCTAGCATTTTTCTTAAGATCACGTCATTCACGGTGAAATGAGCGAAATTAAGCATAACACCTCCGGTACGGAAGCGGGGGCGGGGTTTGTCCTGCACAAAACGGTGGTTCTTGTTGGCATGATGGGGGCGGGAAAGACTGCCGTGGGGCGCGCGCTTGCTGCCCGATTGGGGGTTCCGTTCCTTGACAGCGATGCTGAGATCGAATCGGCGGCCAACATGACAATCCCGGAGATATTCGAACGTGATGGAGAACCGTTCTTTCGCGGCAAGGAATCGCAGGTTATCGGGCGATTGCTGGATGAGGAAAAAGGCATTCTTTCGACGGGGGGCGGGGCTTTTCTGGCTGAACGGAATCGCACCATGATTTCCGAGCGCGGTGTTTCTGTATGGCTGCGGGCCGATCTTGAGGTTCTGTGGAACCGGGTCAAACACAAAGACACGCGCCCCTTGTTGCGCACGGAGAATCCTTACGCGACCCTGCGCAACCTGTACGAACAGCGCGTCCCGATTTATGCGCAGGCCGACTTGATCGCAGAGTCGGATGGTGAGACCTCGATCGACAATATGGTGAACCGGGTGTTGGATGCGCTTGCAACACGCCCCGATGTTTTGGAACAGAAGTAATGCATCAAACCGTACACGTAGACTTGGGTGAACGTTCCTATGACGTTGAAATCGGCCCCAACCTGTTGGCGCAGGCTGGCGCCCGGATCGCCCCGCTGCTGCATCGCCCAAAGGTGGCCGTCGTGACGGATCAGAACGTTGGCGCTCTGCACTTGGAGGCGCTGCGCGTAGGTCTGGCCTCGAGCGGGATTGAAATGACCTCTCTGACTTTGCCTGCAGGTGAGGGTACCAAAAGCTGGCCGCATTTCGAACGTACGGTCGAATGGCTGCTGGCCGAAAAAATCGAGCGCCGGGATGTCGTTATCGCCTTTGGCGGCGGAGTTATTGGCGATTTGGTCGGCTTTGCTGCGGCGGTTCTGCGGCGCGGTGTTCGATTCATACAAATCCCGACCTCATTGCTGGCGCAGGTCGACAGTTCGGTGGGTGGCAAGACCGGGATCAACGCGCCGCAGGGCAAGAACCTGATTGGAGCTTTTCATCAGCCGACGCTCGTTCTGGCGGATACCTCGGTGCTGGAAGCGCTGACGCCGCGCGATTTCCTGTCAGGCTATGGTGAGGTTGTGAAATACGGCCTGCTGGGCGATGCCGAGTTTTTTGAATGGCTCGAGGCCAATGGCCCAGCCGTCTCCGGCGGTGACATGGCGGCGCGGGTTCATGCGGTAACACGTTCGGTCCAGATGAAAGCCGATATCGTGGCTCGTGACGAAACCGAACAGGGCGACCGCGCATTGCTGAACCTTGGCCATACGTTCTGCCATGCGCTTGAGGCTGCAACCGGCTATTCCGACCGGCTGCTTCATGGCGAAGGTGTCGCCATCGGTTGCGCGCTGGCGTTCGAATTGTCCGCGCGCCTGGGCCTGTGTTCGCAGGAAGATCCCAGCCGTGTTCGGGCACATCTGCGGGCAATGGGGATGAAAACTGATCTGGCGGATATTCCGGGTCAGCTGCCAAGTGCTGAGGCCCTTGTTGACCTTATGGCGCAGGACAAAAAGGTCATTGATGGTCAGCTTCGGTTTGTTCTGGCGCGTGGCATTGGTCAGGCCTTTGTCACCTCTGCTGTGCCGCGCGACGCAGTGATTTCTGTTTTGGAGGACGCGCTGGAGGCAGTGTGATCACCGGCTTCGGATGACCATCAACTCACCAATATTCTCACGGGTGATGTAGCCAACCATATTCCCGGCCTGCGTGCAGACCGCGATGGCCGGGGCACCCTTGTACAGCCTGTCCAATACGGTTTCGAGCCCGCTGGTCAGTTGAACCCGCGGAATATCTGTCTCCATGATCGATGTCACCGGTTCCGAGCGGGGCGTGTCCCCGGCCAATGCAGCAAACAGCCGATCACGGGTCACAAAGCCCTGCAAAACACCACTGTCGTTCAGCACAGGAAACTCATGCTGTGTGGTGCTGATAACGGCCTGAGCCGCAGTCGCCAACGAGTCGGCCGGGGATAGGGCGTGAAATTCGGTGATCATTGCATCTCGTGCCAGAACCCTGCGGGCGACGGACCGCATGGCGACATCCTGGCTTTCGGAATTGGCAGCGACAAAGACGAAAATCGCGATCAGCACCAAAATAGGGTTGCCGGAGCTCAGCCCCAAGAACCCAAGCGCGACAGCCACGACCTGCCCACCTGAGGCGGCGATCCTCGTGGCTTTGACGCGATCCATTTTCAAGCAAAGAAGCGCCCGGAATACCCGCCCTCCATCCATAGGGAAAGCTGGTATCATATTAAACACCGCCAACAGCAGATTCACGTAAGCCAGACGGTTCAGCAAACTGGAATCTGTCGAGTCGATCTGCGCCATTGTTTCAAGCGGCATTCCCGCCCCAAGCGCGGTCAAGACAAACCAAATGACGATATTCACCGCTGGTCCGGCGAGAGCAACCCAGACCTCTTGTATTGGTTGCTCCGGCATCCTTTCCAGCCGGGCCAACCCGCCAATCGGCAACAGTGTTATATCGGGGGTTTTGATCCCAAAACGCCGCGCCATAAGGGCGTGGCCAAATTCGTGTGCCACGACGCACGCGAACAGCGCCAGAACGAATGCGACGTTTTCGATTGCTGCTGTAAGACCTGCGCTGGAATAGGCCGCAAATCCGACCCACGCTAGAAGTAGAAAAAAGGTGACATGGACCCTTAGTTCCGACCCAAGAACGCGGCCGAGTGAAAAGGACCATGCCATAATATGTCTCCGATTTGGCTAGAACGGGATTTCGTCGTCGTCGATACCACCCGACGCGGGCGCGGGCGCGCTGGACTGCGAGCCATAGGGATCGCCGTAACCACCGCCGGCCTGACCACCGCCGTATCCACCTGACTGACCGCCGCCATATCCGCCGCCGCTACCTTCGCCGCGCGCATCCAACATTACCAAGGTAGAGCCAAAACCCTGCAAGACGACCTCGGTCGTGTATCGATCCTGACCGGATTGATCCTGCCATTTGCGTGTCTGTAACTGACCTTCAAGGTAAACCTTGGACCCTTTTCGAAGGTATTGTTCGGCCACACGTACAAGCCCCTCGTTGAAGATCGCAACCGAGTGCCACTCGGTCCGTTCCCGACGCTCACCGGTATTGCGGTCCTTCCAGGTTTCGGACGTGGCGATACGCAAGTTGCATACCTTGCCGCCGTTCTGGAATGTACGAACCTCGGGATCGCGGCCAAGATTTCCGACCAAAATCACCTTGTTGACTGAACCCGCCATGTATTTCCCCGTTCTGAATTGACGTAAGTGCGCCCGAATCTGACGCTGTGTTCCCAAGCGACCCTATACGCCCTGACACTTGGGTGAAACACAGTTAGTGAATGCAACATCGGGCAAGAAATCACCCAATTTCGTTCACTAAGCTTTCATTTTTAATAGAAATATCTATACTTCACGTGGTTCCTGAACGAGCGAGATTTGCATTAATGCGTTTTCTGGTTGGGTGTTTTGTTGTTATTTGCTTTGCTCTGGTGTCGGCTCCGGTGACAGCGCAGACTTTGTCGACCAAAAGCCGCAAGGATATTTTCCTGAAACAATCCAAGGTCTTGGATAGCCGTGCGGCGACTCAGTACAGGGATTCGGAACGACTTAAGCCAAAGAAGGCACAGCCGAGTTTTAACAAGCGTTACACCGGGAAGTATCGCGGCGAATACATGACCCTGGCCCGGCAGGCGGCGCGCAAACACAGCGTCCCGGAAGAGCTTTTCCTGCGTCTTGTACAACAGGAAAGCGGCTGGAACCCGAATGCAAGGTCACATAAGGGCGCCTTGGGATTGGCGCAGTTGATGCCCGGTACAGCGCAGCTTTTGGGCGTTAATCCGCATGATCCAAAGCAAAACCTGGATGGCGGGGCGCGCTATTTGTCGTGGCAGTACCGTAAGTTCAAATCATGGCGCCTTGCACTGGCAGCGTATAATGCCGGACCTCAGGCCGTTGAAGAACATGGTGGCATACCGCCTTACAAGGAAACGCAGAATTACGTGAAGGTTATCTGGGGCGGCTAACGGCGGCTTACCTTCACCCGTGACGCTTAGCGCCCTGAAGTTGATAGCACGCTGCATACCTCGCAAACCCAGTAAAGTGCCCTCAAATGACTGAGCTACTTTGCACAAAAATGGGCGCCGGCTTGGCACCAGCGCCCATTCTCTCGAGTTCTTGCATTTACTCCGCTGCGATTTTGATGACGGGCTCCATCCGGGCAAGAATGTCCTCGGCTAGATGACACTTTATCTGATGTCCATCGGCCAGAGTTTTGACCGGAGGCACGTCCATTTCGCACAACCCGCCGGGAACTTCGGATTTCCAGCGACAGCGGGTTTGGAAAGGGCAGCCCGGGGGCGGGTTCATCGCCGATGGGATGTCGCCCTCAAGCACGATATGTTGTTTTTCGACAGACGTATCCGCAATGGGTACCGCGCTTAGAAGTGCCTCGGTATAGGGGTGGTAAGGCGGAGAAAAGACCTGATCGGTCGTACCCAGTTCGACCACATGGCCCAGATACATGACCATCACCCGGTCGCTTAGATAGCGAACAATGGATAGGTCGTGGCTGATGAACAGCAAAGTGGTCTTGTGCTCGCGCTGAATCTCCATCAGCAGGTCCGTCACAGCCGCTTGCACTGACACGTCAAGGGCCGAGACCGGCTCATCCGCCACCACGATCCGCGCGTCTCCGGCAAAGGCTCGGGCGATGCCGACGCGCTGTTTCTGGCCACCCGAGAGTTGCCGCGGCATCCGATCTGCGAAGGCACGAGGCAGTTTTACTAAGTCCAGCAATTCCAGCATCCGTTGCTTTCTCTCGGCTTCGGTATTGCCAACACCAAAGATTTCCAGCGCGCGGATAATCTGACGCCCAACTGTCATCGACGGGTTCAGGGTATCAAAGGGGTTTTGAAACACCATCTGAACCTCACCCACCGTTTTGGCATCCCGTTCTTCGATTGGCACAGCCTCAATGTTGCGATTATCCAGCAGGATTTGCCCGTCCGTCGCCGTTTCCAGCCCCATCAGAACCTTGGCAAAGGTAGACTTGCCACACCCGGATTCGCCAACGATGGCAAGCGTCTCGGATTCATGAGCCTCGAAACTGAGCGTTTCGTTGGCCTTCACAACCTTGGTTTCGCCGCCGCCGAATAAGGCATTTGCGGCCACTTCATAATATTTCTTGAGGTTGTCCATTTTCAGAACGACCCGTCCAATTTCTCCCTTTTCCTTTTGATCCGCCAACGCAAGAGGGGCATTCCAGTCTATTTCTTGGAATTTCAAACAGCGCGTGTGGTGGCGGTCGTTGCCCGGCACCGGCTCCATCAGAATGTTTTGAGCGTCGCAGCGGCCCTCTTCGAAATAGTCACAACGCGGGCCAAAGTTGCATCCCTGCGGGCGTTCATGGGGCAGGGGAAAGTTACCAGGGATGGCCACCAGCGGACGGGCGTTCTTATCTGCCCCCGGTAGAGGGATCGAGCGGAACAGCGCCTGAGTGTAAGGGTGCTGCATTTCGTCGAACACGTCCTTGATAGAACCACGTTCTACCGCCTCACCGGAATACATCACGCAAAGCCGGTCGCAGGTCTCTAAAACCAATCCCAGATTGTGCGAAATAAACAGCATTGAGGTGCCGTATTTCTTACCCAAATCTTTAACCAGTTCGACCACAGCGGCCTCGACGGTCACGTCCAAGGCGGTTGTCGGCTCATCAAGGATCAGCAGCGATGGCTTGGACATCAGCGCCATCGCGATCACGATCCGTTGCTGCTGGCCGCCCGACAGCTGATGCGGAAAGGAATTCAACATACGTTCGGGGTCGGGGAGACGTACGTCGGTGACCACCTCTAACGCCCGGGCGTAGGCTTCTTCTGCGCCGACGCCTTCGTGGATCATTGGCACTTCCATCAGTTGCCTGCCAATCTTCATCGCGGGATTCAGTGAGGCCATCGGTTCCTGATAGATCATCGCGATTTCGTTGCCGCGAATATCGCGCAACTCGTCTGACGTCATCTCGGACAGATCGCGGCCTTTGAACTTGATGGTGCCACCGACGATCCGACCGTTCTTGCCAAGGTCTTGCATGACACCCAGCGCCACGGTGGATTTGCCGCAACCGGATTCTCCGACTAGCCCCACGGCTTCGCCCGGTTGTACGCTAACCGAAAAATCCATTACGGCCGGTATTTCCCGCAGGCGAGTAAAGAAGGAAATCGACAGCTTGTCGATTTCAAGGATCGGGCCGTCATATTCCGCCAGTTTGTTCATCTGTGTTTCTCCTCACCAGACAGCGGGAATACCCTTCATCTGGCTAAAAATATCCCGGGGGTCCGGGGGCAGAGCCCCCGGCCTCTATCACATCAGTCCTTCAAACTTTCCTCGCGCAGTCCGTCGGCCAGCAGGTTCAAACCCAGAACCAGCGACAACAGCGCAAACGCAGGGGGAAGGGCCGGGTGGAGATAGATCGAAAGCAGCTTGCGCCCCTCATTGATCGTTGAACCCCAATCCGGGCTTTCCGGTGGCAAGCCCAGCCCGAAGAAACCCAAGGTTCCCAGAAGGATGGTGGTGTAACCAATGCGAAGACAGAAATCGACGATCAGCGGACCGCGTGCATTTGGTAGGATTTCCCATAGCATGATGTACCACGGGCCTTCACCGCGGGTCTGTGCAGCCGCCACGTAGTCACGTGTTTTGATATCCAAAGCCAGTCCTCGCACGATGCGGAACACCGTAGGTGAGTTCACAAAAACCACTGAGACAAACACGACAAGGATACCGCCGGGGATGTCGAACAAGTCGAGATACCTTGGCAGCCCCCAGATGCGATAGCTGTCGGTGTTGATGATGAAACCACTTGTCGAGATCAGAGACAGGTATAGCCAGATCGCTACACCCAGCACCCCGATCAATAGCGGTGTGCGGAACTTAGGCCGCGTGTAGTACCGCGAGTTCAGCAACACACCGATGAACAGGATCGGGAACAGGAACAAAACGGCGGCCATATAATTTGGAACACCTGTTGCAACGATCTCTGGAGTTACCAGCAGATAGAATAGCAAGATCACCGGGAAAGCCAGGATCAGGTTCGCCAGAAACGACAGGAACGTGTCCAGACGGCCCCCGTAGTACCCGGCGGGCAACCCCAAAGTAATGCCGACCATAAATGCAAACAACGTGGCCAGCGGCGCGATTTGCACCACGATCCAGGCTCCTCTGACCATACGGCTGAATACATCGCGCGCAAGGTTGTCGCCGCCCAGCAGATACCAGGCGTATTCGCCCTCTTCCGGGCTGGGCAAGGGCGTTCCGGGGACCTTGTTTTTCATCCCAGAAAGCTGCATCAGCGGGTCATGTGTAACGATCAGGTCCAGCGCACCAAAAATGCCGGTGAATACCCAGAACATCACAAGACCAAAGCCGATCATGCCAATGGGGCTATCGAACAATTTGCCGTAAAGGCCCAGACGCCGTTTAAAGGCAATCGACATGGCGTACAGGATAATCAGCGACAGCCAGACAGGCAGAAACTGCTGCGATACTGCGCCCACGATCCCTGCACTGGTGCCCATCACAATGCCAAGCACGATGTAAGCCAAAGCTAGCGCAACACAGGTGATAAAGCTAAAACGCAATGCGTTTTGCGATAGTCCGCGCAGGCCAGAACCCGAGCCGACCGTGCCATCCATGTTGATGCTCAACGGAGCTTCGGGCAAAAATATACTCCCCACGATCCAGATCACGATGGACAACAGAAGCGCTGCGATTGCGATCATCAGCAGTGGGTTCAGGAAGGCGATAGAGCCGGTCCAGGTTAGCGGTTCCATGATCTATCCCTCCTTACGAAATGCGGATGCGCGGGTTGAGGTACACATAGCCGATATCCGAGATCAGCTGCGTGACCAGCACAACAAAGACCGACACGACCGAGATAGCCAACAGCAACTGTATGTCGTTGTTGCCTGCCGCCTGAACCAGCGCCCAGCCAAAACCTTTGTAGTTGAACAGGGTTTCAACAATCACGACACCGTTCAGCAGCCATGGGAACTGCAGCATGATGACGGTAAATGGCGCGATGAGCGCATTGCGCAGCGCATGTTTCATAACGATGTTCGGAAAGGACACGCCTTTAAGCCGCGCTGTCCGAATGTATTGCGCAGTCATCACCTCGGTCATCGACGCGCGGGTCATTCGGGCAATGTAGCCCATGCCGTAAAGGGCTATGGTAAGCACCGGGAGAAAGAAATTCTCAAAGGTTGGATTGTCCATTGCCTGCGTTGCGGTGCCTTTGAACCATTTCAAGCCCACGGTGGACGATGTGAAGATCGCGATGAAGATCACGCCCGACACATATTCCGGCGTCGCCGTGGTTATAATCGAGAATGTAGACAAGGATCGGTCCAGAGCCGAGCCTTCGCGCATTCCCGCCAACACGCCGACGATAAGGGCAGACGGCACCATCAAGACAAGGACCCAGAACATCAGATATCCGGTATTTCCAAGTCGTTTTCCGACGATTGTTCCGACTTCATCCTTGAATACGCTGGAGTACCCCCAGTTGCCTTGCAGAACACCGCAATACTTAGGCGTGTCGTCCTCGGTCGATCCGGGTCGCGTACAGGTCCCTACAAACGTGCCGTCGTCCAGCGTCTTTGTGAACCCCGGAACCACGCCCAACCACTGACCGTATTTGACCAGCGTTGGTTGCAAGTAGCCCCGATTTCCCAACCAGGCTTCGACCTGTTCGTCGGACATCCGCTGGTTCCCTTGGGTTTTTGCCAGCTTTTCAAGGTTCGGATAGAGGTTGGTCAAAAAGAAGACCACGAAAGTCAGGCACAATGCTGTCAGCAGCATGACGCCGAACCGTCGGAGGATAAATAGTCCCATGTTGGCCCCTGTTGTTCGGGTGCTCCGCAGATCATTGGACCATTGCATGGCCTCGGACATCCGATCCCGTGTCGGCTTGTCTGCGGCTGGAAAGGGGCGCCCAAGTCAGGCGCCCCGTCGATTGATTGGCAGATTTTAGGCTGCCCAACCCCACTTGTAGTGGTGGTGTTCGAACGACACATGCATGTCAGTGCCCACAAGACCGTCTTTCATGTGACGATAAAGCGAACGCCAGTACGGCTGTACCGTTACGCCTTCTTCCTGGATCATCGCTTCGCCCTTGGCAACAACCTCGCGACGCTTGTCGGCATCGGCGATAGCCAGTGCTTCGGTTAGCAATGCGTCGAAATCTGCGTTTGCCCAGCCGAATTCGTTCCAAGCTTCACCCGAACGATAGGCCAGGGCCCAGATCTGCACACCCAGTGGTCGATGGTTCCAGTTGGTCGAGCTGTAGGGATACTTCGCCCAATCATTCCAGAAGGTGTTCCCCGGCAGAACGGTTCGCTTCACGTTAATGCCCGCGTCGCGCAGCTGTGCGGCGACGGCATCGGTGGTGTTGCGACGCCAATCGTCGTCGATTGAGATCAGTTCGTGCTCGAAATCGGCCATACCGGCTTCTTCCATAAGCTTTCGCGCCCCTTCCGGGTCTACTTTCTGCGGGGGCAGTTCGAAGTAATCCGGGTGGATCGGACCGACATGGTGATTTTCAGCAGGCGCGCCGCGGCCACCATAACCGAGTTCTAGGCAAACCGCGTTATCGACTGCCATTTGCAAAGCCTGACGCACGCGCTTGTCTGCATAAGGCTGCTTACCGTCGATTTCCGCCAACTGGTTCGGGCGGATCACGATCGTGTTCATCGTGACAACTTCGGATTTGACATAGCCCAAGCCGTCCATCACGTCGATGAATTCGCCAACTGACTCGTACAGCATGTCCACTTCGTCAGACTCAAGCGCGGCCAGCCATGCAGACGGGTCGGTGCCGTAGTCGGTATATTCGATCGAATCCAACGCGGGACGGCCAAATACCTCTTCGCCCCACCACGTGTGGTCTCCGTTGCGAACCAGAACGGCTTTTACCCCGACCTCAAGTTCGCTCATCAGGTACGGCCCTGTGCCAACGTTATTCAACAGGTCTGTTTCGCTGAACGAGCTGTGAACGATCGCGGCGGGATAGTCGGCCATGCCTGCGATAAGAGAAATATCCGATGCTGGCAGGTTCAGCTTGACCGTAGTTGCGTCAACAACTTCGATTGCGCCTTCAATGGCCTGACCGCTATCAGCATCGATCAAGGTTGCGAAACGACCAGCCATCGAGTTTGTCTCGGAACTCTTGTCGCACCAGCGGGCGATGTTGCGGGCTACATCGTCCGCAGTGAAGTCATCGCCGTTGTTCCACTTGACGCCCGGACGCACTTTCAAAGTGTATTCGGTCGCGTCTTCGTTGACTTCCCAGCCTTCCAGCAGCATGCCGCGGAACGTACCGTCCGAGTTATACTCGACCAGATACTCCAGTGTGCCGCGTGATACGTTGGCAATCTGCGACCAGTCGTAAGTGCGCGGGTCTTTCAGCGCACGAACTTCCATCTGCACGCGCAGTGTGCCGCCTTCTTTTTTGGCGTCCTCGCCTTCAGCATGCGCTGGCGCAGCCATGCCGATCATTCCATATGCCGCCGCAGCCGTAACACCCAGACCGGTGGCCCGGGTTAGAAACTCACGCCGGCTTAGTTTGCCATCCCGATATTCCTGAGCATGCATTTCTGCTGCCCAGTGAACCGGTGCTCCGGTGAAGGTTTGTTTTTGCATTAAGGTCTCTCCCTGTGACACGTATTTTTATTGAAGAAGTTCGGAACCTATCAGACCGGAGCGCACCGGTTAGCGGGTTCCTGGAATTCTTTTTGGATACTCAACATCCCCATACGACTATTGCGCCCTAGATTTCCGATAAGGTCAACGTTCGAATTCGTCATTCAAGACACAAAAACGACATGATCAAGAGTGTTTAGGTCACCTTTTCGCTTATTTCGTCAGATTCCTATTTTGTACACTGTTGTAAACCGACAGTATTGGTCCGATTGGGAATCGATGCAAGGAGGGTACAGAAAAAATATTAACATCATGGCGTATCATTTTGATAAATATAACTGATTCCAATTTCGCATTCGTGACCGGAACCATGTGCGTTGCCGTTTGGCGAATTGGCGGGTGGCGATTGTCGCCCGCTCTCGGGCGGCCTCAAGTGTCACATCACCGTTTAAATGCGCCATCAACTCTGGGACGCCGATGGCTTTGAATACGGGCATTGACGGATCATAGAGATCACGCATCGCCGCGACCTCTTGCAAGGCACCATTGTCAATCATCTGATCAAATCGTCGTGCTATGCGATCAAGAAGCCAGTGTTTGTCAACGTCAAAGAGAATTGGCACCGTATCTGCGAGATCAAGAACCGGGGGCGGCGTTTCGGATTGCCAGTTGCTCAGACTTCGTCCGGTGGCGTGCTGCACCTCCCATGCGCGCTGTACGCGGGCGCGGTTCTGTGTATCGATCCGGTTCAGCGTGTGTGTATCAACGCCGGAGATTAACTCACTTAGTTTAAGTTGGTCAGCTTCGGCCCGGATTTCGGGCGGGGTGGGCGGGATGTCAGCCATGCCTTCCGTCAGTGCCGAGAAATACAGCCCAGTGCCACCAACGATGATGGGGCGTCGATCTCCTTTCAGTACAGTCTGAACCTCGCGAAGCCAGTGGCCGGTCGAGTAGGTCTGGTTATAAGCGACGTGACCATAAAGAAGATGCGGAGCGCGGGCCTCTTCTTCAGCCGATGGCCGGGCTGAGATCACCCGCCAGCAGTTATAAACCTGGCTCGCATCCGCATTTACGATTACCCCACCAAGCTCCTCGGCAATCTGCAAGGCCAGCGCCGACTTGCCCGAGGCTGTCGGCCCTGCGATCAACACAGGTTTTTCGTCGGGAATAGGTGGAAGTCGGTCCCAAATCCGCGATCTGTCGTCATTGATCATCCGGGCCGCCCTTTATCCTCAGTAATCGCATTGAACCTGCGAAGCTTTTGCTTCATTTTGCGCCGGAAAATAAACCCGTGCCAGCCCGGAGCGCAACATGAGCCTTTCCCAAACCGTCGAAACCGCCGAGACGCCTAAGACAAAATACAACCGCGTGATGTTGAAAATCTCGGGAGAGGCGCTGATGGGTGACCAGGGATTTGGCTTGCATCCACCGACCGTCCAGCGGATCGCGCAAGAGGTTAAGTCGGTTCACGATCTTGGCGTTGAAATCTGCATGGTTATCGGCGGCGGCAACATCTTCCGTGGGCTCAGCGGCTCGGCGCAGGGGATGGAACGGACGACCGCCGATTACATGGGCATGCTGGCCACTGTGATGAACGCATTGGGCATGCAATCCGCGCTAGAAGAAATAGGGGTCTTTACGCGTGTCATCTCGGCCATTCGCATGGATGAGGTGTGTGAACCCTACATCCGCCGCCGGGCTGTGCGACATCTTGAAAAGAAACGGGTTTGTATCTTTGCCGCCGGAACTGGCAACCCTTACTTCACGACGGACACGGCAGCGACCCTGCGCGCCAACGAGATGGCGTGTGAGGCAATCTTCATGGGTAAAAACGGCGTTGACGGGGTTTATGACAAGGACCCCAAAATCCACGAGGATGCGGTTCGATATGATGCCGTAACATATGACGATGTTCTGACCAAACGGTTGCGCGTGATGGACGCATCAGCGATCGCCCTGGCGCGCGACAATAATCTACCGCTTATCGTTTTTGGACTTGATGAGCCGGGTGGATTCCGCGGCATCCTGGCGGGTGAAGGAACATATACCAAGGTTCAGGGGTAAAACATCTCAGAAACGCTGGATGTGCAGGCCGGGTCTTGGACCCGGTCTGTTTTGACGTGAAATTACACCATTTTCAGGACACGACATTCCACCGACCAGACATCTCGCAATCTGCGGGATGTGTCGGTTTCAAGTAATATGTGGTCTTCCCAATTACATCTTCGTGGCGTGGAATGTCGGATGTCCTGCGAACTAAGTAGTGGAAGGAGGGACAATTGTCCGACAATACAGAGACCGATTATGAAGTCGGCCAGGACAACGTTCAGATCATGGGTCTGGACATACACAACCCCGTCTTTGCTGTTTCAGGACTGACCATCATTGCATTTGTTTTCTTCTCGTTGGTTTTCCGCGAGCAGGCGAGCGAATTCTTTGGGTGGCTTCGACCGGCCCTGACCAGCAATTTCGACTGGGTTTTCATGATTGCAGCGAACATTTTCGTCGTGTTTTCGCTGCTGCTGATCGTAACCCCATATGGCTCGATCCGTTTAGGTGGTGATGATGCCAAGCCGGACTACAGCTATATAGGTTGGTTCTCGATGCTGTTTGCTGCGGGTATGGGGATCGGATTGGTGTTCTGGGGCGTCGCCGAGCCCATTTCGCACTACGGTGCGTCCCTGGGCGGTGTTGCCGTCGGCGAAGATGGGGTCCGCACTGATTGGGCACCACTTGGCGCGGGTCTCGATGATCCAGAGGCTTCGAAAAATCTGGCGATGGCCGCAACCATTTTCCACTGGGGTTTGCACCCGTGGGCTGTTTACGCGGTTGTCGCGCTGGCGCTGGCATTCTTTAGTTTCAACCGCGGCCTGCCTCTGACCATGCGGTCGGTGTTCTATCCGTTGTTCGGTGAGGCGACCTGGGGGCCGCTGGGTCACGTTATCGACGTTCTGGCAGTGTTTGCGACGATCTTCGGTCTTGCGACATCCCTCGGACTGGGCGCAACGCAAGCGTTGGCAGGTCTGAACTACTTGTTCGATGTTCCGATCACGGACGGGATGAAAGTGCTGTTGATCGGTCTGATCACGGCTTTTGCCCTGATCTCGGTCGTTGCTGGATTGGATAAAGGTGTCAAGCGGCTGTCCGAAGCCAACATGATCCTTGCCGCTGCATTGCTTTTACTGGTGCTGATCGTCGGCCCGACCGTTGCAATCCTGACCGGTTTCTTTGACAACCTGATTGAGTACGTTGTTGCGTTGCCGGCGCTTTCGAGCTGGGTCGGCCGCGAAGACACCAACTTTATGCAGGGTTGGACCACCTTCTATTGGGCATGGTGGATTTCTTGGTCACCGTTTGTCGGCATGTTCATTGCGCGCATTTCACGCGGCCGCACCGTGCGCGAATTCGTAATCTGCGTCCTGGTGATCCCGACGGTTGTTGGCGCATTGTGGATGAGCGTGTTTGGTGGTGCCGCCCTTGATCAGGTGTTGTCCGGCTCCGGACAAGAGCTTTCGGATGCCGCGCTTGAACTGAAGATGTTCAAGATGTTCGAAGCTTTCCCGATGACCGGCCTGCTGTCCTTTATTGGTGTTGTGCTCGTTGTCGTGTTCTTCGTCACCAGCTCGGATTCCGGATCGTTGGTGATTGACACGATCACGGCCGGAGGCAAAACCGACGCCCCAACGGCCCAGCGTGTGTTCTGGTGCATTCTGGAAGGCGCAATTGCCATCGTTCTGTTGCTTGGAGGTGGTCTGGGCGCGTTGCAGGCTGCGGCCATCGCAACAGGCTTTCCATTTGCGATCGTCCTGATGTTGATGTGCGTTTCTATCTTTATCGGCTTGGCGAACGAAAAGCGTCGCCGCTGATAACGCCAACCAGGTAAGAAAGCCCCGGTCATTTGCCGGGGCTTTTTTCATTGCGGCCGGGCATATAAGGTTGCCTCTTCACCTGACCATGCTAGGGCAAAGTAGCATACGCTTTGTACGCCCGATAATCAAAAATTATTCATTTACGTAGAGATCTTTACGCAGTTTTGTGATCCGTTTTCCCTTGCCTTGCGTAGTGTTGAAAAAGACCGGGCGGACATGGAAAACAATCAATCACCGATCATCATGTGGTTTAGACGGGACTTACGCCTGTCTGACCATCCTGCTTTGGCTGCGGCGACTGAAACCGGCCGTCCTATTCTGCCGATCTATATCTTGGATGACGTGGTGCAAACGCTCGGCGCGGCACCGAAATGGCGGCTGGGTCTGGGGCTTGAGGTTTTCGCGCAGTCGCTGAAAAAAAACGGTAGCGCACTGGTTTTGCGCAGCGGGGATGCCCTGAGCGTATTGCAGGACCTGATTGAGGAAACGGGCGCTAAAAGCGTTTATTGGTCGCGCGCCTATGATCCTGACAGCATCAACAGAGACACGCGCATTAAGTCCGCTCTGACTCAGCAGGGTGTCGAAGCGAAGTCATTTGCCGGACACTTGCTGTTTGAGCCCTGGACCGTGGAAACAAAGTCCGGTGAACCGTATCGCGTGTTTACGCCTATGTGGCGGTCTGTCCAGGGGCGGGACATCGCTTCACCCGATGCTGCACCGAAGATTTCTGCGCCCACGGAATGGCCAAAATCAGAGGATCTGAAAAAGTGGCAACTGGGCGCGGCTATGAACAGAGGAGCGGGCGTAGTGGCCCCCTATGTGCGCCCCGGTGAAGATGCAGCCTTTGATGCACTGCACGGGTTTCTGGATCGAATTTCAGACTACGGCGACAACCGGGACCGGCTAGATAGGGATGGAACTTCGGACTTGTCGGAATACCTGTCTTTGGGTGAAATCGGGCCTCGCAGTGTTTGGCATATTGTCCAACGAGCTGCGATGAACGGTGTGCAAGGAACAGATGCGTTTCTGCGTCAATTGATCTGGCGCGAGTTTGCTTATCACCTGATGTATCATACCCCGCAGTTGGTCAGTGAAAACTGGAAGCCCGAATGGGACGCGTTTCCGTGGAATACGGACACAAGCCACCCCGAGGTTGTGGCGTGGATGCAAGCGCGTACGGGCATCCCGGTCGTGGATGCTGGGCTTCGGGAAATGTACGTGACCGGCCGCATGCATAATCGCGCGCGGATGATCGTCGCGAGTTTTCTTACCAAACATCTGATGACCCACTGGAAAGTCGGCATGGAGTGGTTCGCCGACTGTCTGATTGACTGGGACCCTGCCTCGAACGCGATGGGGTGGCAGTGGGTTGCAGGGTCCGGCCCGGATGCGTCGCCGTTCTTTCGCATTTTCAACCCATTGACGCAGCAGGAAAAATTTGACCCCAAAGGGGCATATGTCCGTCGATGGATTGCCGAAGGTCAGGCCGAGCCCTCGGAAACTGCGTTGGCCTACTTTAAGGCCGCTCCGCGTTCCTGGGAGTTGGATCCAATCGCATCCTATCCGAAACCACTGGTAGACCTTGCCGCTGGACGTGCGCGGGCCTTGGAGGCCTATGAAGGCAGAAAAACCGGGTAACAAACTGAAAACTTGCCAGAAACACAATCTCGGCCTAGCCTGAATAAGCGGTCGCACAGGGGAGCGCGGATGATCCTTACAACTACCGATGGGCAGAAAGACCTGCCCAGATACTTTGCACAAGTCTTTAAGATGCTGAACGGGATGGACTCGGGGCGGCTGGATATCGCTCTGCCCGACGGGCGGGTTTTCCGATCCGAAGCGGCAAAGCCCGGACCGGTGGCACGCGTCGACATCCATAACCCTGACGTTTTCGCCCGACTGGTCCGTGAGGGCGAACTGGGGTTTTCGGACGCCTATCTGGAAGGCGACTGGAGCACCCCTGATTTGCGTGCGTTCATGGATCTGGTGCATTTGGGCACCGAGACGGTCTATGATGATTTCACCGGTAAATTCCTGGTGCAAGCGTATGAGCGCCTTCGCTTTTGGCTGCACCGCAACAGTCGTCGCCAAGCGAAGAAGAACATCTCGTATCATTATGACTTGGGGAATGATTTCTACAGCGTATGGCTGGATGAAACGATGACTTACTCCAGTGCAATTTTTGAAACGGGACAGGAGAGTCTGGAAAAGGCCCAAACCGCGAAATACGCCAGCCTTGTAGATGAAATGGGTGCCAAAGCCGGGGATCACATTCTGGAAATCGGGTGCGGTTGGGGCGGTTTCGCCGAATATGCCGCAAAAGAGCGTGGCCTTCGGGTCACAGGTCTGACAATCAGTCAGGAACAGCTTAAGTATGCACAGCAGCGTATTGAAAACGCAGGTCTTTCTGATCTGGTACAATTCAAACTGCAGGACTATCGGGATGAGCGGGGTCAGTATGACGGTATCGCGTCGATCGAGATGTTCGAAGCCGTCGGACAGAAATATTGGCCGGTGTATTTTGAAACGGTTCGCGAACGTCTGAAACCAGGCGCGCAGGCAACGCTGCAGATTATCACCGTTGCAGATCATCGCTGGGATATTTACAAAAACGGTGTTGATTTTATTCAGAAATATATATTTCCCGGTGGCATGCTGCCAGCACCATCAGTCCTGAAACAACAAGTAGCGGACGCGGGATTGAACGTCGTGAAATCCCGCGAATTCGGTAAAAGCTATGATCTGACGCTGCGCCGCTGGTATGAGACGTTCAACGACAAATGGGACGAAATTTCCGACATGGGCTTTGATGAGCGATTTCGCCGCATGTGGAACTATTATTTAACAGCATGTGGCGCGGCCTTTGACACTGGCAACTGCGATGTGACACAGATCACTATAGCAAAACCCAGTTAACAAAGGGAAAAACCCAATGCCCAGTGCTCCGCGTCTTGTTGCTGCTGTGTGCCTGTTGGTGGTGGCTTTCATTGTTTCCACAATGATCATCAATAACGGGGAAGAGGGCAAAGACTATGGCTGGTTCACTTACGTCAACATGCTGATCGGTGTGGTTTGCGGCTGGAAAATCATGGGCAAGCGTATTGGCCGCGGCTGGACCGCTGCGCTAAACAACGGAATCGCAGGCGTTTTGTCCACGGTATTCTGGGCCCTGTTTGTGCAGGGCTGCTATGAGATGTTCCGCCTTGCCATGCGCCACCGCTTCGACGGACCATTTGAAGCGCTGATTGCTATCTTTCAGATTGGTGTCGAATACAGCAAACAGCTTGTTGCACCGGAAATCCTGTGGACTTTGGCGATTGGAGCTCTTATCGCGGGTCTTGCAACCGAAGAAGCTGGCCGTCGTTGGCGGTAAACTCACACGCTGAAAATCGAGTCTAAACTCTGGTGTCCGATTTATTCTTTTACGGTACGCTCCGGTATTTGCCATTGCTGGAAACTGTGCTTGGTCGTTCTGCCTCGCAATTGAATATCGCCGAGGTCAGCTTGCCGGATCACGCTGTATACGGCGTGCAGCAGCAGGCGTTTCCGATGATTGTTCAGGAAAAAGACAGTAAGGCTAGCGGTCTGCTGGTGCGTGGGTTTGGTCAGGAAGACTTGAACCGTTTGGCGTATTACGAAGGCGGGTTTGATTTCGATCTCAGCGTTCGGGATGTTTGTCTTGCAGACGGCTCACGGGCCGAAGCCAGCGTATTTTTTCCTAAACCTGGTCTATGGCAGCCGGGTGCCTTGTGGTCGTTACAGGATTGGTTGAATGAATGGGCCGAGGTTACGTTGCTGGCCGCGCAAGAGGAACTCGCTTACTACGGCCGACTTGATGCGACCACCGTATCCCGCAACTTTGCACCGATCCGTACCCGCGCCTGGGCCAAGCTGGCTGCGCGCAAGCGACGGGCTGGTGATCCTCGCGACACGATGAAGGACGTCATCGTAAAGGAACATCGGCGCGCTTACCTGAGTTACTTTGGCATGGAAGAGATGCAGCTTCGCCACCGCCAGCATGACGGGGCTATGGGCTCGCTTTTGCATCGGAGCGCATTGATGCAGGGGGCTGCGGTGGTTGTTCTGCCTTATGACCCGGTGCGCGACGCCGTTCTACTGGTGGAACAATTCCGCACACCCGTGTTTCTGATCGAAGACCCTGAACCGTGGATGTGGGAACCGGTGGCTGGCATGATCGACCCCGGCGAAACTCCGGAAGAGGCCGCGCACCGCGAGGCACTGGAAGAGGCACAAGTGACGCTGAGCTCGTTGGAATATGCGGGCGGGGCGTATTCCTCAAGTGGGTCATCAACTGAATACATCTATCTTTATGTCGGCTTGGGTAATTTGAACCAGACCATCGACAATGGTGGGCTGGTGTCTGAGGGCGAGGATATCCGAACGCAAATCCTGCCGTATGACACCTTCATGAAAAAGGTGGATCTTAACGAATTCAAGGATTTGCCCCTGCTGGCTTTGGCCAATTGGCTGGCCCGGAACCGCGACCGTTTGCGCAGGTAAGGATCGCTGCTTGTGGTTGCCGAACGGCAACTGTAAATCTTCAATGAAACGTAAAGAAAATGAGGGCGCCATGCGCATTGCACGAGACCTTGCCGACGCAGTCGGGAAAACACCCCTGATCCGGTTGAAGCGCATCAGTGAAGAGACCGGTTGCGAGATTTTTGGCAAAGCCGAGTTCATGAATCCGGGCCAATCCGTAAAAGATCGCGCGGCGCTTTACATTATCCGCGATGCAGTTGCCCGAGGCGAGTTGAAGCCCGGTGGCACAATTGTCGAAGGGACAGCAGGCAACACTGGTATTGGACTTGCGCTTGTTGGGGCGTCAATGGGGTTCAAAACCGTGATTGTGATCCCGGAAACGCAGTCCGAAGAAAAAAAGGACATGCTGCGCTTGGCGGGCGCGCAACTTGTGCAGGTTCCAGCCGCGCCTTACCGAAACCCGAACAACTTCGTTCATTATTCGCGGCGTCTGGCCGAAGAACTTGCGCAGACCGAACCGAATGGTGCGATTTGGGCCAACCAGTTCGACAACGTGGCCAACCGTCAGGCCCACGTGGAAACCACGGGCCCTGAGATTTGGGAGCAAACAGGTGGAAAGGTTGACGGCTTTGTCTGCGCCGTGGGCTCTGGCGGTACATTGGCCGGTGTGGCCGATGCTTTGCAGCCCAAGGGCGTAAAGATCGGTCTGGTCGATCCGATGGGGGCTGGTTTGTACTCGTACTACACCACCGGTGAAATCGCGATGGAGGGCAGCTCGATCGCCGAGGGCATCGGACAGGTTCGCATTACCAAAAACCTTGAAGGCTTTAAGCCGGACTACGTATATCAAGCCACCGATAACGAGGCGCTGCCGTTGGTTTTCACCCTCCTGCGCGAAGAAGGCCTGGTTATGGGCGGGTCGACCGCGATCAACATGGCGGGCGCGGTGCGATTGGCTAAAGATCTGGGGCCAGGCCACACCATTGTGACGATCCTGTGTGACTATGGAACGCGGTATCAGTCCAAGCTGTTTAATCCCGAGTTTCTGCGCGAAAAAGAACTGCCGGTTCCTGATTGGATGACCGAAGCCCCGCGCAGCATTCCCGGCGTGTTCGAGGACGTATGATGCTACGGCGGGTTCGCCTGTTTTTTGCGCTCTTCCTGGTGTGTTTTGCCATGCTGGGCGGCCCGGTGGCCGCGCAGTTAACTGATAGGCAAAGCGAATATTATCAGGGTTGGTTAAGCACGGCGAACCGCGCCGAAGCGGTGATAGAAGCAAACCGTGCCTCAAACGCGGCCTTGGAAAACCTGCGTTCTGAAATCAACGGTTACCGGGAAGATTTCAACAAGGCCCGAGGCAAAAATGCAGAGCGAATTCAAACGCTTCAGAGCCAACTTGACGCTTTGGGCCCAAAACCCGAAGGCGATGCGACTGAGCCTGAAGACATTGCCAATATCCGAGCGCATCTTGAGCAGCAACTCAATAGCCTGCGTGTCCCTCGTATAATCTCGGAAGAGGCGTTCAGCCGTGCAAACGGGCTCATCAGCGAGATCGACCAGATCATTCGGCATCGCCAAACAAAGGAAATGCTAGAGCGTGGGCCATCCCCGATAAATCCGGCTTCTTGGGGTCCGGCATGGTCAGATGTAAAGGAAGCTCTTCGTAGTTTAGTGAACGAGACGATCGAAAACCTGCGTACTGCTTCGGTACACGAACAAATTCGTGAACGCGGGCTGGTGATCTTCATTCTTGTTGCCATTGCCGCTGTGTTGCTGATGTTTGGCCGTAGATGGTCGGAAACAGGTGGAGATTACCTTCGACGTTTAGGCGGATCAGGTTCTGGGGTCTGGACGTTCGTGATTTCTCTTCTGCGCATCGCTCTTCCATGGCTTGGCGTTGTGGCATTAGTTGTGGCCGTCAGCCTGACCGAGGTATTGGGGGTTCGCGGCGCGTTACTGCTGGAAAACATTCCATATTGGGCTGCGATTATCCTGTTCTACGATTGGATTGGACGTCAGATTTACCTTATGGGTGAGGCGCGCGGTTTCAAGCAGCTTTCAGCGTCTAAAATCAAAGAGTTGCGCGTTTACATTGATCTGCTTGCCTTGATGTTGATTCTGCACGAATTGACACTCTTGTTCCAGCAGATCGAAAACGTGTCCGATGCCACACGCGCCGTCGTAAGCTTCCCCGTTGTGGTGGTTACGGCATTGGTATTGCTAAGGGTGCGTCATATCAGAACGACTGACGCCCAGCACGAGGACTCTGATGCGACTAGCCTGTCTCGGGCGGCGGGCTTTAGCCAATCGGTGGAATTCCTGCGTCGCGCTTTGTTTATTCTGGGCATCACAACACCCGTTCTTGCGGTTTTTGGCTACACGAACGCGGCTGAGGTCATCGTTTTCCCTGCGGTAAAAACGCTTGTTTTGATCGCTGCCCTGGTAATTTTTCAGCGGTTTATCACCCAAGTTTACGGCTGGGTCACAGGGCAGGGCGACGCTGTTTGGGATTCTCTGTTCTCGGTTCTTGTGGGTTTTGCGCTTGCGATAATGGCATTGCCTATTCTTGCGCTTTATTGGGGCGCGCGCGAAACGGACTTGCTTGAAGCCTGGACAAGACTTTTGAGGGGCTTCGACGTCGGCGGCGTCACGATCTCGCCAAGTAACTTTTTCACTTTCCTGATCGTCTTTCTAATCGGCTACGGCCTTACCCGAATGTTGCAGAGCGGACTGCGGAATTCGCTGCTGCCGAAGACCAAAATTGATCCGGGCGGACAGAACGCGATTGCAGCGGGTACTGGATATGTAGGGGTCTTCCTTGCAGCGCTGGTGGCGATCATGGTGGCTGGGTTCGATCTGTCGTCTCTGGCGATTGTGGCTGGTGCGCTGTCGGTTGGTATCGGTTTTGGCCTGCAAACCATTGTTTCAAACTTTGTCTCGGGCATTATCCTGTTGGTTGAACGCCCAATTTCAAAGGGTGACTGGATCGATGTGAATGGCATGATGGGGTATGTGCGCGATATCTCGGTCCGGTCCACACGGATTGAAACGTTTGACCGGACAGATCTGATTGTCCCCAACTCGGACCTGATCAGTGGTGTGGTCACGAACTATACACGTGGCAATACGATTGGTCGGGTCATCGTGCCTGTGGGTGTGGCCTATGGGACCGACACAAGACTGGTTGAGAAAATTCTGGGCGACGTAGCCAATTCGCATCCCATGGTGGTGGCCAACCCAGCCCCAACCGTAGTGTTTCAGGGGTTCGGCGCAGATTCGCTGGATTTTGAAATCCGGGCCATTCTACGTGATGTGAATTGGGTACTGTCTGTAAAGTCCGACATGAACCACGAAATCAACAGACGGTTCGTCGAGGAAGGGATCGAGATTCCGTTCGCCCAACGTGATGTCTGGTTGCGCAACCCAGAGACGCTGCAAGCGAAAGGTTCGACGCCTGATGCAGACAAGACACCGCCTGAGCAGTCGAAGACAAAGCCAATTGACATGAGCGAGACCGATCTGTCGGACGGAGACGGCGAAGAGATTTAGGCACGTGTGTAACGGAACGACAAAAGCCTAAAAAATCGCTGTAATCGCCCCTTGCAAATCAGTTGGCGATGGTCCAAACATCGCGCTCACGGAGAGGTGGCCGAGTGGTCGAAGGCGCACGCCTGGAAAGTGTGTAGGCGGGAAACCGTCTCCAGGGTTCGAATCCCTGTCTCTCCGCCACTGACCCCATCTCTGACAGCAAACCCGTTCCTTCCCTGTTTTTCCGGACGCTTGGGCTATGGCAGCCGTCAAAGAGACGACCGTAATCCCGTGAGCTGGCGCGCTTCCCTCGTAATGTCTCCGGAGGCACCATCACGCGCTTCGGTTCGGGCCGGTGTTCGCATCGAAAATTCGCAGCCGTCCATACTTCAATCTACAATCTGTTCAATTCGGAGCGCTGCCTCTCTTCGATAGTAAATTTCAAGCTGAACTACGCCACTACTCTCTCGGAGTGGCTCGGTCTCAGCGCTGAATGACGGGGAGGTATTATTGTCCAAACGTAAACTGGTTCGAATGCGTCAGACCTGACTATGGAAAAGAAATAGAAACGCAGACGGTGAGGAGGCGGAAACTAGGCGACCAAATCTGCATAGGAAGGCGCAGATATCACGCCCCAATAGTCGGCTTCAAGGAACCAATCGAATGCGGAAAGTTCGGTTGCAATGGACTGACGTCCATCAATGGCAAGAATGGACTCGACCCCGGCCACTGTGATGCCCAACTGCGCCAGCAGTTCAGACGGGTCATCGGAACTGGCAACGAATTCGGAATAGGCCGCTTCATCAAGAACGAGATAAAGGGTGTCCAGACCGCTGCCTCCAACAAAAACATCGCTCGAAGGTGTTTCATTCCCACCGATCAGAGAAGGTTCGATGAAGACAAAGATATCGTCGGACGCACCGCCGAAGACGATGTCGCTGCCAAGACCGTCCGTGATGACATCACGACCATCGCCGCCGACTAAAACATCATTTCCAGCACCGCCACCCACAATATCGTCGCCGGGACCGCCGACCACGGTGTCGTTATCGTGCCCGCCCTGGATGATATCGTTTCCGATGCCACCATTGATGATGTCGTTTCCGGTACCTCCGAAGACCACATCGTTTCCTGGTCCAACGCTGATCCGGTCATCGCCACCCAGCCCGAAAACCCCGTCCGGTCCGGAACCTGAATTGAAAACCGACGCGTCATCGTCCAGCAGTACCGTGTCGCCCCCGCGAAAGACGAACTCGGAGTATGCCCCCCAAAGCTGATGCACCGTTTCTGCCGGGTGCAGCATGTCCCAGGCAAGAACCTGATCGCTGTCAAATGTGCTTCCGTCAATCAGGAGGTCGAATTTCTCGGCAATAATTCCAAAGCTCTCCGGATCTTCCAGAAGCGCGGACGTCACTGCAAAGAAATCGAGCACGCGAACATCGCTTCCACTATTGATCTGGGATTGAACCAGCGCAGCGAGGCCCTCGTTGAAGGTATCGACCAGCAACCCAGCAAATTCCTGGGTGACCATTGATAAACTGTCGAAGTCTGGAAACAATCCCGTTGGCGGTAGGGTGGCCAGATATACAGTCTCGACACCGGCCTGTGTAAGCCTGGCGGATGCCTGGCCGATTTCCGCCAAAATGTCATCGACTTCCGAACCCAGAAGCGAAAACAATTCTTCAACGGTGGACCCTTCTTGCGCCTCGGCCTGGTCGACAAGGGAGTTGAGGTCATTGCCGCCAATCAGAATAACACCGGCAGAGCCTTTTGGAACGCCTGCGATCGCGTTCCGTTCGAAGTTATCGATCTGAGTTTCGAGGTCGATTATGTTTTCCAGAACATCCCTGCCAATGGTTCTGGCGGCCGCGTAAGCGTAGTTTTCAACCTCAAACCCGGCTAGCGTGGCGGTGTATTCGGGATGTGTGAAGGCATTTGTGATCGCGCGCTCGCTGCCGAACTCGGGAAAGTTTGTCAAAATAATTTGCTCGGAAATCTTCTCACTCAGCGCCCGCAACTGGGCGAGCGGCACGACCTCTCCGAACCTTTCGATCAAGTCGGAAAGTATGAACGAGCTGAGAACCGAGGTCAGTAGTTGGAACGCATTCCCAACATCCGTCAGACTGTCCCCGAAATAGTATGTGCGAGAGAAACTTGTGCTCATTGGTGTCTCCGTTTCGATTGGAGCCCGAGACCGCAGGAACCGATTCTGTTCACTCTTCACTGCACAGTTCTTGCAGAAACCCTAAAGGACCGAGGAAAGAAATCAAGAGTAATACCAGTTTCCAGAGAGCCATCCGGACCCGCTTGATTGGAGGCAAACCCTGCTTCATTTGTTCGAGGTCGGCGGTCTTGTTTATTGCCCAAAGCGCGCCAAAGTCTGCTGATGCCTCAACTCTCACCGAGTGCCGTGGTCGCGGCGCGGATTAAAGGGCAGGCTTACAGGCTAAACAAAGACGCGTTCGAATTCGTCCTATAAAACCTTCAAGATGGTCTTGCCTGAGCGACAATTGTAGCGATGATACCGTCGCTTACATCCCAGCGCCCGCGCAGGTTCAAACTGCCGTCAATGAGTATGCGTGCATTAAACGTTTGATCTTCAGCGTTAAACTCCAATGACGCATCTGCAAAATCGAGAGAGGTTTGGCGTACGGGGTACCAAGCTTTGAACACCGCCTCTTTGGCGCAAAAAAGAATACGTCCGTTCAAAGGTGCGCGGGAAATCCACTCGTGTTCATGCCCTTGCGCAACTATCTGTGCGATCTCTGCCGGTATGGGTTTGGCAGGTTCAGCATCGATACCTAGCCACTCGGTTTGAGATCTTTCGCTGACGGCACACGCGACGTATTCGCTGCAGTGCGTGATTGTGCCCCGTACGCCTTCTGGCCAGTCAGGTGCTCCGGAAGGCAAGATCCCGAGATGTGGGACATCACGTCCGATCCGGGCCAAAGCTGCATGCGCGCAAGACCGGCCAGCCATGTGATCACGCTGACGCTTGCGCACTGCCCGCTGAACGTTCGACGCATAGCGCTGATCCAAATCCGTCCAAGCCGTCGCGCCGAAGCGTTCCACGACGGTTACGTCGCTGGATACGAGGCGACTGAGTAGACCCAGCCTGTCAGTAACAGCTTTCGATCTGCTGTTGTCATTCATCGCGGTTAAGGCGCGACCAGAACACCGACGGAGGTCGCCCTTTGTCGTTCTTTTGAAATAATTCTTTTTGACCTTGGGGGTTCGACGACATTCCTACTCCGTGCAACGACTCAACTTTCAGACGGCCTTGGTGTCACTGATAATGTGATTTAACCGTCGTGTTGCAAAGGACGTAAACACCGTTTTCGGGACCTTACTGGTCATCGTGGTATTGGTGGCTGACAGGCGCAGGTCAGAATGCTTACTCAATTCAGTCATTAAACTGGGACGGTATCTTCCGCGCGTTGAAACCGGTCCGGTCGATTGAGATTTCACGCGTCTCAGACGCGAATCGATTCGTTGAAAAACGGTTATTGGGTTACCTTAGGTTAATACGGGGTGCTCAAAACCTAGGCATTCACGCCAAGAGTGCAATCATCGGGCCGGTTTTTAACACGACCATCGAGGCGACTGCCACGACGATTTGCAAAGTACATTTTTGTATTGAATTGAAAAGATTGGATTTCCCAGTTTCTGAATTCTGCATGATGTCTTTTCGCATCTGCTGCTTTCTAGACAATACGCATTAAGTTGCGTTAGAAGGTAACTGAGCATTGGTAAAATGTTGCTGCGAAACTGATATCGACAATTTTATTTCGATAGCGTGGCTGGTTTGAGTTTTTTGGGGCTTCTGAGTGGGCCCGGACCGTGGGGGTTCAGGGATGTCATCAACGCGAGCCAAGGTCCGCTCATAGTAATTCTCTGGAGCGGTAATCTGACAAAACGCGATCTACGCGTAGCTTTGCGCTGATTTATTAGTAGGTGGTTCGGAGTAAGCGCGGGCCAGGAGTTGAGACCGATGCTTGATTATTTGACGGACAAGAGTTTTGAAGTCATTGGGTTTTCAATCCCAAACTACCTCGGATCAAAAGTACCGCATGCAGCGTGCAAGGCGAAACATGTTGGCTGCCTTGACCTTGAATATGCTGATCCGACGCGATTGGACGTTTTGACCGCAGTCACCGATCTGCGTGCCGCTGCGCCAGCGTTATGGGGGCTAAAGCTCACATCGATGGGTCTCGACGCCGCGCTGGATTCGGATCTGTTTTGCGACGGGGCTCCGCACACGATTGTAATTGTCGGAGAGCTTGCGAAGGCCACTGGCGGGACGATCGCTCGGCTGAGGTCCGAGGCACCCGAAACTCGTGTGCTGGTCGAAGTTGTTTCGCGGTCGCAAATTGCCCTGGAGGGCGATCTTGCCCCAGACGGCTGGCTGGCCAAGGGACATGAAGCCGGAGGGCGAAGCGGAGACGAGACGGCGTTTATCCTTCTTCAGGCGCTGCGTCAGGTTACCGATTTGCCGATCATCGTACACGGTGGCGTCGGGCCGGATACGGTTGCTGCGCTTCGCTTGGCTGGTGCGGCAGGGGTTGCATTGGATTGGCCCCTTGCGCTGCTGGATGAGGCCCTGACACCTGCACCGATGCACCGGGCGCTGAAAGTTTTCGACGGCAGCGAAACGCTTCACGTCGCGGGTGTCGACAATATCGGGTACCGGATGTTCTGGAGACCTGATCACGCCCCGGCACGTTCAGTGAAGGAAGTGGCAGATGCCAGCCCCTCCGCACTCGCTGCAGCGGTAGCAGATCTCTTGGACCCAGCTACTGGCGGTGGTGTCTGGTTGGTGGGTCAGGATGCATGTTTCGCCAAGCCGATGCTTGAAAAATATGGGCGAGTGGGCACTGCTTTGAATGATCTGTTGGCGCGTTCCAAAGACCAGATTGCTTCGGCGCATGCGCAGCGTGCTTTGGCGCGCAACAGCGCTTTTGCACAGAAACTGGGTACCGAATTTCCGATACTTCAGGGCCCGATGACCCGGGTAAGCGACCGCGCGGCCTTTGCTGATTGCGTTGCCGATGGCGGTGGGTTGCCATTCATCGCACTTGCGCTCATGCGGGGCAAAGAGGCCAACGAACTTGTCACTGAAACCAAGGCATTGCTAGGCAATAAGCCTTGGGGAGTAGGCGTGCTGGGCTTTGTAGATGACGCTCTGCGCGAAGAGCAGTTAGAGATCATTCTGCGGAACGCGCCGGACTTTGCCCTGATCGCGGGTGGGCGGCCGGACCAAGCACTAAGGCTCGAAAAGTCCGGAATCCCGACGTTCCTGCATGTGCCATCACCGGGGCTACTCAAAGTCTTTCTGGAGCAGGGATCGCGGCGCTTCATCTTTGAAGGAAGGGAATGTGGTGGTCATGTAGGGCCGCGGTCGAGTGCGGTGTTGTGGCAGCAGGCAATGGACACATTGCGCGCATTCTACGGCAGCGATCCAATGGACTGTCAGATCTTGTTCGCTGGAGGCATTCATGACGCATGCAGCTCGGCGATGGTTGCCACAATTGCGGCCGACGCGGTGGCGCAGGGCGCCGAAGTCGGTGTTCTCATGGGGAGCGCCTACATCCTGACAAAGGAGGCCGTCGCCGCAGGCGCGGTGGTGCAGCGGTACCAGGACCTCGTTCTGGGTGCGCGTGAAACCGTGCTGCTGGAATCCGGTGTCGGCCATGCGACTCGTGTCGTCCGAAGCGCGATCGCGGACGAATTCCAAAGCGAAAAGGCCCGACTGCTGGCTGAAGGTGTCGAGGCCGAAGATATAAAGGATGCGCTCGAGCGGTTTAATGTCGGCAGGTCTCGCGTCGCCTCCAAAGGCATCGACCGAAATCCGAACTTCGGAAAAGTCGATGGGGCAGCAAAATACATCGAAGTACCCGAAGCCGATCAGGAACGGCAAGGGGTGTACATGATCGGACAATTGGCGTCGCTGCGCGACAGCGCGTCGACTATTGCCGATTTACACGCGGACGTCTGCGATGGGGCAGTCTCTTATTTGAAAGAGGCCGTGCCGGAGGCGCCGCGACAGGAAGCATTCGTCGAAGGCCCGGGGTCACGCGTCGCGATTACCGGTATTTCGACCATTTTGCCGAAAGCGCAGGATCAGTTTCAGTTCTGGGAAAATATTCTCGACAAGGTGGATGCGATCACCGAAGTACCCGACCGAAGGTGGGACTGGCGGCGGTATTTTGACGAAGACCGGGATGCGCCAGATAAATCCTATTCCCGCTGGGGCGGGTTCGTGGATGAGATGCCTTTTGATCCGATCCGCTACGGTATTCCACCGAATTCGATGGCCAGTGTAGAACCGCTGCAGTTGCTGACGCTGGAACTCGTGCGCAAGGCGCTTGAGGACGCCGGGTTCGAAGACGGTGTAATCCCGGATGCTGCACTTCGGCGCCGCACGTCCGTCATCATTGGCGTAGGCGGCGGCGCAGCGCCCATGGGTCAACAATATGCGGTGCGTGCGACCTTGCCAGCGCTTTTGGGCCAGGTGCCCGAGGCGGTTACCGAGCGGCTACCGCAATGGACCGAGGACAGTTTTCCAGGGGTTTTACTGAACGTGATCGCGGGTCGCGTCGCGAACCGGTTCGATCTGGGCGGTGTGAACTTCACTGTCGACGCAGCATGTGGATCTTCCCTCGCGGCAGTGATGACCGGTGTGCGCGAGCTTGAGACCGGGACATCCGACATGGTGATTGTTGCGGGCGTCGATGCGTTCATGAGCCCATTCGATTTCGTCGCTTTCTCCAAGACACGGGCGTTGTCCGCCCGTGGCCGGTGCCGGACTTTTGATGCCAGTGCGGATGGAATTGCAATCTCGGAAGGGCTGGTGGCAATGGTGTTGCGCCCGTTAGAAGCCGCCGAGGCAACCAGTGACCGGATCTATGCCGTTCTCCGCGGTGTGGCAGGTGCATCGGACGGGCGCGATCTGTCGCTGACGGCTCCGCGGCCAGAAGGGCAGCAGGAAACGTTGCGCAGAGCCTATGAGCGGGCAGGTATTTCTCCGTCGAGCGTTGGCCTCGTTGAAGCCCACGGTACGGGGACGATCGTGGGTGACCGTACCGAAGTTCAAAGCCTGACCAGCGTGTTCGGACCCACGCGCGCTGACAAACAGTTCTGCGCGATCGGGTCTGTCAAGTCGATGATCGGCCATACGAAGGCGGCGGCTGGCTGTGCCGGGATGGCCAAGATGGCGTTGGCGCTGCACCACCGTATCTTGCCGCCGACCATGCATGTGGTCGAGCCGAACCCGACCGCGAACTTCCAGGAAAGTCCGTTTTATCCAAATGTCGATGCCCGGCCGTGGATGAAAACCGGAGCCAGCCCAAGGCGGGCGGGCGTGAGCGCTTTCGGATTTGGTGGCACGAATTTCCACGCCGTGCTCGAGGAATATGATGGTGGATACCTGCCACGGCATCAGGCCCCGGTCCGACAAAATTGGAGCCATGAGTTACTGTTGTTTTCAGCAGACGACCCAGCGGCTCTGGTGACGGACTTGCGAAAGGCGGCCACCGCTTTCGAGACAGAGGCGTGGACTTTGCGCGACGTTGCAGCCAGCCTTGCGGCGCGGTTTGACGCGGGTGCCGGTGCCCGCTTCGCCATGGTGGCAAGCTCGCTTGCCGATGCAGCGACGCGCATCGTTGCTGCGGCGAGCGCGATAGAAACAGGTGCGACGGATATGCGCGAGGTCGATCCGTTAGGCGCCTATGTTGCGCAAGGTAAACCGCTGAAGACTGATCAGATTGCGTTCCTGTTTCCGGGGCAGGGGTCACAATATCCCAACATGGCAGCCGGTCTGACTATGTATTTCCCGGCCATGCGCAAATCGCTCGACGCGGCGCATGAGCATTTGCGCGATTTGCTCGATTTGAGCTTTGCCGATCAGATTTATCCGCGGCCCGCAATGTCGGAGGCTGAGAAATCAGAGCAGGTAAAACGCCTGATGCGTACGGATGTGGCGCAGCCGGCAATTGGAGCTATCTCAAGCGGTATACTGTCACTTTTAAGGGTGTTCGGAGCGGATGCGGGTGCAGTGGCCGGTCACAGTTTTGGTGAATTGTCGGCGCTGAGCGCGGCGGGCGCTTTTGGTGAGCGAGAACTGTGGTCTTTGGCGCATGCGCGCGGTGACGCCATGATTAGCGAGGGTGGCGACGATCTCGGAACGATGACCGCGGTGAGTGCCTCTGAAAACGAGATCCGCGAAGCCGTATCTGATCTGACTGGCGTCACATTCGCCAATTACAACGCTCCCACGCAAACGGTGTTGGCAGGAGCGGAAGATGACCTGGCGCGCGTTGAAAACGTGCTGCATGCAGCGAAGATTGGTGCGCGCCGTTTACCGGTCGCCTGCGCATTCCACTCTGAATTCGTAGCCCCTGCGCGGGACAAGTTGGCCCGGGCCATTGCCGATACGCCCATGACGGCGCCGAAACTGCCGGTGTTTGCCAATGAGACGGCCGCCACGTACCCGCGAGATGCCGAGGCTGTGGCCGAAACACTTACCCGACACCTGACGCAGCCAGTTCGTTTCATGGGCAGTATTGAAGCAATGTACGAGAGCGGCATTCGGTTGTTTGTTGAAGTGGGGCCGAACGCAGTGTTGTCGCGCCTCACAAAGCCCATTCTGGGCGACAAGAGCCATCTGGCGGTCGCGACCGATATTGAGGGGCGGAGCGGCGTACACCAGTTCCTCGCGGCTTTAGGCGCGATGAGCGCTGCGGGGGTAAAGCTCGACCTCGGCGCCTTGTGGAAGGATCGTGCGAATACGTCCGTCGACGTCGTGAACTGGAAGCCAGAAGAAGAAACAGAAAACGGATTGCTTTGGATGGTTGATCTGGCCGCTGTTCGGCCAGCGGGAAAAGAGGTTTCGCGCATCGGACTGGCGGCCCGGATCGAAGACGATACTGTGATGATACCACCTTCTCCTTCCGTTTCGCCTGCACCAGTTCCTGAGCCTGCCACAGGGCCGATGATTTCGATCCCCGGACAGGGTTCTGAAGCTGCGGTCGGCGTTATGCGCAAGCACTTTGCGCTCATGGAGCAGATGCTCGAAAACCACCAGTCGACCATGCAAATGTTGCTGGGTGGCGCTGCTGCGCCTTCCACAAACGGGCCCGACATCGCGATCGCGCCAGTTCCAACGCCATCAACTGTTGAGCCGAAACCGTCAGAACCGCGGGCGGCTGAAACTATCGCGGTGCATGCTGACCCGGCACCTTCGCCGTACGCGACTCCCTGCGACGCGCAACAAGTGACCCACAAGCTGCTGGAGTTGATATCTGAACGTACAGGTTATCCACCGGAAATGCTGGGCCGCGAGATGAACCTTGAGGCCGATCTGGGCATCGACTCCATCAAGCGGGTGGAGATTCTGGCCAGCCTGCGCCTGCACTTCCTCGTCGAAGCGGGTGAAACGGCACACGAGCTGATGGGTCCGGTAGCACGCGAACGGAGCGTGGATGGGATTGTGGCGCGGTTTATGGAGGTGGTGGATGCCGTCAGCAGCGAAGCGCCTGCGGCGGCCACAGCTGCTCAGGCGAAGGCTGACCCAGTCTCGTCGAATCCTGAACCGGAAGGGGTAGCCCGAAAGCTACTGGAATTGATATCTGAACGTACAGGTTATCCACCGGAAATGCTGGGCCGCGAGATGAACCTTGAGGCCGATCTGGGCATCGACTCCATCAAGCGGGTGGAGATTCTGGCCAGCCTGCGCCTGCACTTCCTCGTCGAAGCGGGTGAAACGGCACACGAGCTGATGGGTCCGGTAGCACGCGAACGGAGCGTGGATGGGATTGTGGCGCGGTTTATGGAGGTGGTGGATGCCGTAAGCGGCGATGTACCTAAGCCTACCAGTGTTTCCGCGGTAGAGGACGCAATATCTGAGCCAAGCTATACGGACGGACAAACACGCCGCTTTGTCATGGTGCCATCAACCACATCTGCGGTGCACTCCAAACCCTGGGTTTCACCCGGTGCGGCCTATGTCATAACCGAGGACGGGCAGGGGGTAGCCACCGCTCTCGCCGCGCGTATTGAGGGCGCGGGTGGCGTGCCGATTGTTTTGCCAGTTGAAGGTCTGACGCCCGAAGATGTGGCGTCGGCGGCTGAAGGTCATAGCGTTGCGGGTCTTTTGCATTGCGCGCCTCTGGCCTCTGCTGACGAAGTGTCTCTTGAGGCCAAGCGCCTGATAGCGCAGGTGCGCTCGTCGACCGAAAGCTTGTATCTCATCCTGTCGGTAGTTGGTCCGGCTCTGGCGACCCGGTCTGATGCGGTCATTGTCGTGGCAACGCGTATGGGCGGCTCATTTGGGTTCGATGAAAACACCACACTGGACCCGACGGCTGGTGGACCAGTTGGTGTTCTCAAGACCCTCGACAAGGAATGGGCCGCGGCTCATGTCCGTGCAGTCGACGTAGCGGAGACTTACGGGCCTGAAGACATTGCTGGTATCATCTACGACGAGGCCGGGCGCCGGGATGACGCGGTCGAGATTGGTTGGGTTGATGGTAAGCGTGTGGAGCTTTTGGCCGAACCGCGTCCAATTTCATTGATCGAGGGTGCGAAGGACCAGAAACTTCTGGGCCAAGGTTCTGTCGTACTGGCGACAGGTGGCGCGCGCGGGATCACAGCGCGGTGTCTGCTTTGGCTGGCAAGGAAATATCAGCCCCGCCTTGTCGTCGCAGGATCCTCTCCGGTTCCTGATGCAGAGGAATCGGCTGAAACGGCGGCTATCACCGACCCGATGGCCCTGCGAGCTTATCTGGCACAGCAGGCTAAGGCAGAAGGCGCAAAAATCAGCATTGCCGAGATCGAGCGTACCAGCCGTGCTCTTCTAAAGGCGCGTGAAATCCGTGCCAATATCGCCGCTCTAGAAGCGGCCGGGGCGCAGGTCGACTACCATCAGTGCGACGTGCGGGACGGTGCAGCGTTCACCAGTTTCATTGAAAGGCTTTACGAAACCTATGGACGCATAGACGGGGTTATCCACGGTGCGGGTTTGATCGAGGATCAACTGGTCATCGACAAGACGCTCGACAGCTACCGCAGGGTCATGGCCACCAAGGCCGAGAGCGCCTTTATCCTTGTGCAGGCCCTGCAGCCGGAAACCGTCAAGTTCTGCGCGTTCTTCACATCAGTTGCGGGGCGCTTTGGCAACCGCGGGCAGGGTGATTACGGTGCCGCGAATGAGATTGTTTCAAAGCTGGCCCGCCGTCTGGATCAAGCTTGGCAGGGTCGTGTTGTCGCGCTCAGCTGGGGACCCTGGGACAGTGACGGCATGGTTTCGGACGAGGTCAAAGCGCAGTTTGAGGCATTGGGTATTGAGGCGCTTGATCCTGACCTTGGAATTCGCGCGCTCGAGGCCGAGATCCTTAGCGATACCGATCGTGTGCCTGAAGTTGTCTGGGGTCTTGGTCCCTGGACCAGCGATCTGACTGACGACCTCCAGTCAAAAGACACGATCAAGGCCGCCGAATGAAAGAGGATAGGCCCGATATTCAAGCTGCGGACACATCGTGCGAACCCATCGCGATTGTGGGCATGGGATGTGTATTTCCCAAAGCCCGAAACAAGGCGGCCTTTTGGCGCAACATTGTGGACAAGGTCGATGCCGTCACGGAAGCGCCTGAAGACTGGGATGGAGCGCAATACCTGGACCCGAACAGCGATGCCAATGACCGCGTCTACACCAATCGGGGCGGGTTTCTCGGGGATCTGGCGCGGTTCGATCCTTTGCGGCATGGCGTAATGCCAAACTCTGTCGATGGTGGCGAGCCGGACCAGTTTCTGGCACTGGAGATTGCAGCTGACGCGGTCGAGGATGCGCAGTTCGAGATGCGCCCTGTACCCGGTGATCGGGTGGCGGTGATCTTGGGCCGCGGAACCTATATCAATCGCGGGTTTGCAAATGTAGTCCAGCATGGAGTGATGGTGGACAGGGTGATCGACATCCTGCGCACCTTACATCCCGATACCGGTGATGAAGAGGCCGACGCGCTCAAGGCGGAACTCAAGGCATCACTCCCCCCCTTCAATTCAGAGATGGCGGCAGCACTGGTCCCAAACCTCGTGACAGGGCGAATTTCAAATCGGCTGAACTTTCGAGGCGCCAACTACATTATCGACGCTGCCTGTGCCTCTTCCCTCGTGGCGCTGGATCGCGGTGTTGCGGACCTGCGCGCGGGTTCTTGCGACATGGCGCTTGTTGGCGGTGTTCATGCGTCAACCCCAGCCCCGATCTATCAAATTTTCTGCCAATTGGGAGCATTGTCGCGCAAGGGCAAAATCCGGCCTTTTTCGGCCGAAGCAGACGGGACGCTGCTGGCAGAGGGCGTTGGCATACTGTGCATAAAGCGTTTGTCCGATGCCGAATTGGCCGGTGATCGGATTTACGCGCTGGTGCGCAGCGTTGGTGTGGCGAGCGACGGCAAGGGCATGTCGATCCTTGCACCCCGCATCGAAGGCGAGCGTCTTGCGATCCGTCGGGCCTATGTGTCGGCTAACGTGACGCCGGATACGGTCGGACTGGTCGAAGCGCACGGTACGGCAACCAGCGTTGGTGACGCGACCGAGATTGACGCGCTGAAGGCTGAATTCGGGAACATGAAACAGGGCTGTGCCATAGGGTCGGTCAAATCAATGATAGGGCATTGCCTGCCCGCCTCGGGGTCTGCCGGGCTGATCAAAGCCGCGCTGGCGCTGCATCACCGGGTATTGCCACCAACTCTGATCGATACATCCAGCCCCGACCTGGGTCTTGATGACACCGGGTTCTACCTCAACACCGAAGCGCGCCCATGGATTCACGGTCGCGAAACTCCGAGACGCGCAGGCGTGAATGCGTTTGGGTTTGGGGGGATCAATTCGCACGCAATCCTAGAGGAATATCGCGGGGCAGCGGAACCAAAGGCAGCGGTGTCACGTCCCTCCGAGATAATTGCAATGGCTGCGCCAGATCAGGAGCAGTCGCTGTCTCTGATCGAAGCGGTCGCAAGAAAGGTTCACCAAGCCGATGACCTGACCGCCTGCGCAGCCGCGTTGAATGCGAAGACCGGTGCCGGACGGGTGCGCATGGCCGTGACAGGCGGGACACGGGAAGATATTCTTGCTCGTCTCGATCAGATCAAGGCGGCACTGCAGAAAGGCCGGAAACGCCTGCGCGACCGGCGCGGTGCATACATGTCAGCTGAGCCGCTTGCGGAAACAGGCAAGGTCGCCTTCCTGTTTCCGGGCGAGGGCAGCCAGTATCGCAGCATGTTGGCCCCGCTGATGCTGCATTTTCCGCGCATGCGTGAGTGGTTCGATATCGTAGACGGAGCCTATCCCGATGAATCAGGCCGGACGCGGGTCAGCCATGTGTTTTTCCCGCCACCGCTGGAGGTGCCGCCGGACGCTGATCTTTGGCGGATGGATGTTGGACCCGAGGCGATCTACGCGGCCAATATGGCGATGGCCACTCTGTATCAGCAGATCGGGCTGAAGCCAGACATGTTACTCGGCCACTCAACAGGAGAATATGCGGCGCTTTCGGCGGCTGGCGTGACCAAACATGAGGATGTGTCGCACCTTCAAAGGGATATTCGCGATCTGAACGCGGTTTTTGCCGCTGCCGAACGGGATGATGCGATTGCCAAAGGCACGCTCTTCACGATCGGCCCGGTGAATGTGACCAAGTTGCGAGCTGCGCTTGAGGCGCGCGATGACGTCTTTCTTGGCATGGACAATTGCGCAGCACAGCAGGTGGTCGTGGCAACAAGTGCCAAGGCTGCGGATTGGGTGCCTGAACTGGCAAAGTCGCTGGGCGGCTTCTGTGATACCTTGCCCTTTGGTCGCGCGTATCATTGTCCTGCATTCGCACCGTTTAGCGGGCGGCTCGAAGAGTTTCTTAGTCAAATCGACATCTGCGCACCGAAGCTGCCGGTCTATTCCTGTCTGACCACCAAGCCGTTCCCGAATACCTCCAAAGACATAAAGTCTTGGATGGCCACGCAATGGTCCAGCGAGGTGCGTTTTCAGGACACGATACGGCGCATGTATGACGACGGCGCGCGTATCTTTGTCGAATGCGGTCCGCGGAACAATCTGACGTCGTTTGTCGGGGACGTGCTGCGCAAACAACCGCATGTGACCGTAGCTGCCGATACAGTCGGGCGGCAGGGGCTCACCCAGTTGCATCATCTGGCCGCCCAGCTATTTGCCGAGGGGATGCCTCTTGATCTGGATGCGCTCTCTGGCACGGCGGAAACCGTGCAGAGTAATGCGAAACCGCTGAAGATGGGCTTGCAACCGATGACGTTGGGCGCAGGCCGGCGTCCTGCGCGTAAACGGCAAGCCCAGCAAGCGCCTGAAAAGATCACCCCCGACGGGCCCCCTGCCGCATCATCGCCGCTCGAGACCCTGATCGATGGTTATTTCGACACGATGCACAAGATGATGCAGACGGAACAGAACGTCATGCAGGCCTTCTTCGCAGGAGGGAACACACAGCCCGCGGACGCCGCGCCCAATGCAGGCGACCGTTTCCCGATGCTGAGCGAAGTGGATGTGAGCGCCGACGCCCGGTCGCTGCACGCGCTGATCCATCTTAATCACCAGATTGCGCCTTATCTTGCCGATCACGCGTTTGGCCGTGCAATTTCCGTGAATGATCCAGATCGGCATGGTCTGAGCATTGTGCCGCTTACCTTTACGATGGAAGCGTTGGCTGAGGCCGCTGCTGCACTACGACCAGATCTGAGGGTCGTGGGTCTTCGCGAAGTGCGCGCCTCGCGATGGATCACTGTTGAAAAGCCGTTGTCGCGGAAACTTGAGGTCACGGCGGAGTATCTGGCCGTTGAAGGCGATAAAACGATCATCCGGACCCGCATTCGCGATGCTCAAGGTCCGGTCCTGCGCCCGGTGATTGCGGAAGCTGATATCGAGCTGGCCGCATATTACGCACCTGCGCCTACCGCGTCGGCCTCTGCCTTCGGGGGCGCGAAAGAAACGCTCTGGTCATTGAAGGATGTCTATGAACGCATCATGTTTCACGGGCCGCGCCTGCAGGCCGTGAAATCTATGCATGTTGCTGCACCTACCGCTGCTGAAGGTGTGTTGGTTGGGTTGCCGCAAGACAGTCTTTTTGCCGCCACGCGCGCCCCGGCATTTGAAATTGATGCCATCACGCTGGATGCCGTCGGTCAGTTGGTTGGAGTCTGGTCAGCGGACCAATTGGACACGGCCTTTCACATTTTCCCATTCCGTGTAGAGCACGTTGAGATTTTCCGCCAGATGCTTGCTCCGGACGAAGAGGCGACTTGCCGTTGTGATATAAAGCTTTTGAACACCGATGAGATGCGGTCGGACATTGATGTGGTGACGGCAGACGGGCATCTTATATGCCGCATCAAGGGTTGGTGGGACAAGCGCTTTAATCTGCCGGATCCGTTCTTCCACGCGCGGTTGGACCCTGCTGGGAATGCGCTGTCGCGGGTCATTGAGATCGCACCGCTTGACGGTTTGAAAATCGTGATCACGGAATGCATCACCGACGGTTTGCTGGCCAACAACGGGGGAATTTGGGCAGGCGTGTTGGCTGGGCTCGTCCTGTCGGACAGCGAGGCGGCGCTTTTGCGCGCCCATGGCGGCTCGGAAACCGAAAGGTTCGACTGGTTGCGCCAGCGGGTCGCGGCCAAGGATGCCGTTCGCGCCTGGCGAAGTTCGGGACTGTGTCCGGCGGACATCGAGATTGAAAATATTTCTAACAATCAAATGCGCGTGGCAGCGGGCTGGCCTGCAGATTGGGGGACAGCTCCGCGGATCGTGAGCGCGTGTGTCGGGCAGACGGTTGTCGCTGTCGCGACAGATCCCGGAGAATATACCAATCTGTACATGGGGGGCGCCAGCCTCGCCGCAGATGGAATGATGGCGGATTTGAGTGCCGCTGACGCGGCCCTGCTGCCGTCCGAGCCAAACCTTCGCGCATCTGCGATTTCCTGCCTGCGCGCCTTGCGACAGGCGATGGGGCAGGGCGCACGTATCACGCAACTCAACACTGCGAAGGGGTACGCCATTGTGCAAAGACCCGGCACCACCGACCCGCTGAAAGTCCGTTTCGTTGAGGACGGAAGGTCAGGCGTCGTCATCGCTCTTCTCGCAGAAACACATCGAATAAAGGAAAAGGAGTGAGTCCAATGCCAGTTGCCATTGAAACGGCCAAGACTGCGATGCGCGAAATTTTCCATGATCTGGCAGAGGACCTGGAGGAGGAGCCGGTTGAATTCACCGCCGATACCAAACTGGTGGATCTGGGCGTGGAGTCGATCAGCCTGATCTATCTCATTTCGGAACTGCAGCAGCACTTCAATCTTGAGGAGCGGTTGTTCCAACACCTGCGTGAAACCGAGCGGCTTCTGGTGGATATGCAGGTCAGCGACATTCTCAACGGCGTTGTCGAGGCATCTGCCGGTCAGGAGGTGAGAAATGCCTGAAAGATATGTCAAAACGCTGCTCATCGGCCTAGATGGGGCGACCTACGATATCCTCGACCCGCTTGTGTCCGAAGGCGTCATGCCCAATCTCGGTCGGTTGATGGAAGGTGGTAGCCGAGGCATTCTGCGTTCAACCATGCACCCTCTCACACCGCCTGCCTGGGCGACGCTCATGACTGGGCGATCACCCGGCAACCATGGCGTATTCGACTTTATCCGGGTGGACCGGACAAACAGCACGCCGACCTACACTCTTACCACATCCGCCGACCTCAAGGTGCCAACAATCTGGCAGATCGCGTCCGAAGCAGGCATGCGGGTCACGACATTGAACTACCCCACCATGTTCCCGGTCAAACCGATCGATGGTGTGGTCATCCCGGGTTATGTGCCGTGGTCCTATCTTGGCCGTGCAATCTATCCCCGCGAAACATACAAAATGCTCAAAGAGGAAGGCGTTTTCAAAGCACGCGAGATGTCGACTGATTGGCAGCACGAGCGAAAAGCCGTGCAGGGGCTCGCAGAGAATGACCTGCAGGATTGGGTTCAGTTCCATATCACGCGCGAGCGACGCTGGTTCGAGATCACTCTGAAGTTGATGGAACGCGTGCCGAGTGAACTGACATCCGTTCTTTTTGATGGTGTCGACCGTATTCAGCACCTTTGTTACCACCTCATCGATCCGGCGACGCGTGGCGACTATACATCTCAGAGTTCGGTCAGGGCGCGCGACTTGGCGCTGCAGTATTTCCGTGATGTGGACAACTACATTGCCCAGATGGTTGCAAAAGCTGGTGATCAGGCAAGCGTGATCATTGCCTCGGATCATGGGTTTACGCGGTCCGGTGCGCGGATTTTCTATGCGAACAGCTGGCTGGAAAGCTTGGGTATGTTGAAATGGAAAGCCGATGTGCCTTTCGACAATCAGGGGCGTGTGGCACTTGATGAAAATACCGAGGCTACAACGCTCATCGATTGGGGCCCAACCAAAGCCTATGCGCTCAGTTCCTCAAGCAATGCGATTTTCATCCGAGTGGCGTCGGGAAACGATCCGGATGGAGTACCCCCCGAGCAATACGAAGCCTTTCGCGATGATTTGATTTCCAAGCTAAAGAGCCTTGTTGATACCGCTTCTGGAAAACCGGTCGTTCGCGATGTGTTCACGCGCGAGATGGCGTTCCCCGGAACAGAAAGCGCGCGGGCCCCTGATCTGACCCTGCAGATGGCGGATTATTCCTTTCTTTCTGTGTTGCGCGCGGATGAGCCGGTCAAGGACCGGAAGATCCCTTATGCAACGCATCACCCGGATGGGGTCATAATTGCCAGCGGCCCCGCTATCAAATCATCTGGACGGGTCGAACCGATGCGCATCGTTGATGTGGCTCCGACGGTGCTTTATTCCTTGGGCCTCGATATTCCGAGCAGCTTCGAGGGCCGGGTGGGTACGGACCTCTTTGATCCTGCATATGTCGCAACCCACGTGCCAGAGGTTTCCGATACCGCCGGCAAAGAAGCGGGAACAGACAGCAGCGAAACTCTTACCGGCGATGCCGAAGAGCAGATTAGAGCGCGCCTTAAAGCGCTTGGATATTTGTGATGATACCATGCCACGCATAGAAATAGACGGAACAAAACTCCACTATCAGCAAATTGGATCCGGGACCAATTTGCTGCTTGTCCACGGTCTGTTTTCAAGCATTGGGTTCTGGTGGGGTCCTGTGGCGTTCACATTGGCGAAGAACCATCGCGTCACAGCTCTTGATCTGCGCGGGCATGGGCTGTCGGGCATGACCCAGCGGGGCTACAGCGCAAATGACCTGGCAAAAGACATTCTTGCCTTGGCAGACCATCTGGGCTTGCGTGATATTCATGTTGTTGGACATAGCTATGGTGGTGCCATTGCGCTGGCCGCAGCACTTCAGGCCAGAGATAAGATCATACGCATCACTCTTGCAGATGCCTGGGTCCCAGCCTTGCAGGCTCAGACTTATACTCCCAATCTCAGAAAATGGTCGGCTCTTAAAGAGAAGCTGAAATTGAAGGGCTTACAAGGAGAGGGCGACTGGCCGATGGTGGCCATGGCTTTCCTTGAAGAAATTGCGGAAGCGCCGGACGACACCCTCGCAAATATGCAACGCGGGCAGTATGGGCGTGGCTGGATGCCGACAAAGCACAATTCCAACGCCATACGGCGCTGGCGGCGACTGATGGCAACAACACATGCCTGGAAAGAGTTCTCTGCAACAAGCGTGCTAACGAGCGCAGCGCTTCGGAAACTCGAGACACCCGTCCATATAATTTACGGCAAAAAGTCTGGCTACCACCAAACCCGGGACGCATTGCTGAAACACCTGCCCAATGCGACCAATCACGAAGTATCAGGTGGTCACTACTTCCCGCTTCTGCAGCCGCGCGGGCTTACTGATCTGATCGCGAACCCGCCGAAAACAGCCGCGTCAAGCGTTCAATTTCAGTCGCGTAGAGAGTTGGCCGATCAGTCAATGGAATATGACCGTGGCTAAGGATAACTCATTCGACACAACTGCCGGAAGCGGCGACGGGCTGAACAGCGGAAATTTCCGCCAGTTGGCCAAGAACGGCATAGGCGATCCCGACAATGCCTATGTCCACGGGATGGATTTTTTCGAAGGGCGTCTATACTGCGGTATGACGCGCAACTCATTTAAATTGCTAAAACTTTTCCCGCCGATTGATCCGCCTGCACTGGATCCCTGGCCCGTGGACGTGCCACCAAAGGTGCAGGACTTGGATATGCAGGGACAAATCTGGCGATGGACACCCGGTGAAGACACATGGGAGATGGCTTACCGTTCACCGATGATCCCAGGCAAGCAAGGCGAGCCTGCACCTCGGGATCTGGGGTATCGCGGCATGACCGTTTTTCAGGGGGACTCCGACCCGAAACCCGTTCTGTACGTTTCAACGATGTCGACAGTACTGCGCGGGTGCGCGGCCCATGTCTTACGATCCGAAGACGGGCTGAATTTTGAGCCAGCATCCGAACCCGGGATCGGCAACGACAGCATTTCGACATTTCGCGAGTTGGTTTCTTTTGACGGTTACCTTTATGCCCCGCCTGCGGGTGAGGGCATCCAGTTCAATTCAAACAGAACCGGCGTGATCAAGCGTTCGAGAGATCCCAAGCCCGGAAACTGGGAAGTGGCTATGGACGTTGGATTTGGCGATCCCAATAACAACGGCGTCTTCATGATGACCCAGGCGAATGGTCAACTCTACGCAGGCACTTTCAATCACTTTCAAGGCTACCAGATTTGGACCACGCCACCTTGCGGTGACGGGCCACTGCAATGGCGCAAAGTTATAGACCGTGGCGCGTACCGGGGGCCGCTGTCGGAAATCGCAATGGGCATGTGCGAGTTCAATGGGGCCTTGTATGTCGGCAGTTCGATCCAGAACGGCGGTTATGATCGCACCAATCTGGTGGGACCGGGCGCGGGCGAGATTATCCGGATTTGGCCAGATGACAGCTGGGATCTGCTGGTCGGCATGCCACGTGAGACACCGGACGGTATTAAATACCCGCTCTCTGGGATCGGGCCCGGCTTTGACAACCTGTTTTCTGGTTATACCTGGCGGATGTGCGTGCATGACGGATGGTTATATGTTTCGACCTTCGATTGGAGCGTCTTTCTGCAGTATGCGCACCGGCCATCGCCGACATCGCGGCGACTGGTGAATGGTATCGGTTTCGAGCAGCTCGCTCAGATTGGGGGCGGATTTGAGCTTTGGCGGACCAAGGATGGGATCACGTGGGTCCCGGTCACAATAAACGGGATGAACAACCCCTATAATTATGGGGGGCGGACGATGGTTTCGACACCCGTGGGTCTGTGCGTGGGTACAGCTAACCCGTTCGGGGGGTTGAGCCCGGCCCGCTTTGCATCGCGATGGGAGTATCATGAAAACCCTGACGGAGGAACGGAGGTTTTCCTCGGAAATACCAGCCATGAATCCTACACTGTGCCCGACGCCGCGAAAACCACGGAGGAGGCCTCGGATCATCAGCCCGCTTCTTTCGCCGAGGTGGACTTCGCGATTACTGGCTGCACCGGCTACATTGGCAAGCATCTCGTTCCGAAGTTGTTGGAGCGCGGCTATCGGGTGCGTTGCCTGGTTCTTGCAGGCACGGAGACGGAGTTGCCGGAGAGCGATCAGATTGAATTGATCGTCGGAGATTTGGCCCATGTGGATGCGCTGAAACGGTTGGTAAAGGGCGCGCGCATCGTTCTCCATATGGCGGCGCGTTTGGCCGGGTCCTGCACGGTACCGGAACTTCGCGCGACGAACGTGCAGGGTACGCACGACCTGTTGCGCGCCTGCTCTGATTCACCGGTGCTGGAGCGGTTTGTCTTTTGCAGTTCTGTGGCTGTCTATCAGAACCAGTTCAGTCCGAAAGACTGGCCGATCCACGAATCTCATGCGTTGCGCATAGATGGTGGTCACGACCTCGCCGACTATGGAATGTCCAAGATCGCGGGCGAAAACCTTGTCCGGCATTACGCCAAACATGATGGCTATGCCGGGACTATTTTACGGTTCGCCCTGGTTTATGGAGTCGGCGATCCGATGTTTGATAAAATGGTGCGTGAATCTGCTCCGGCGCCTTTTTTTGGCAAGGGACAGCAAGGGGATCAACAGCGCCAGTTCGTCCATGTGACAGACGCTGTAGAGGCGATACTGCGGGCCTGCTTCGAAGAAAACGCAAAAAACAACGTCTTCAACGTCGCTGGACCGGATGTCGTGACCTATCGTGCGATAGGACGTTTGACCCGCGTATCGATCGGCGCAGCGGTGCGCGAAGATCTGGTGCCGGACCAGACCCGAACCTGGAGTCGATACGTGCAGCAATACGATATTTCTAACGCGAAACGTGACCTTGGGTTCTATCCAAATATTCCTACTTTCGAAGGTTTGCGAGAAATAATTGAGGCCGCGCAGTCGGACGGAGACCTTCCCACTCCCCGATACGAAGCGGGGCACACAGCGCTCCTGACCCAATACGGGATCGGTGGTCTGGCCATGGCACGAGACCCGTTATCGTCATCGTTTGGTCCTGATACCGGCAATGTGCGGGAAGGGCAAAAGAGATGATGAAATCGAATTCATTAAGACCTCGGTCGGCAGCAGCCGCCAGCACAAGCAAGGAGGAAGTATGATGCCCACTATGAACCAGCAAGGACAATGGGAGCCAAGAGTTGCCCAAGTTCCCCAAAACGATCGTCAGCGAGTGCGGTTCATTCGCGGGCTATTGGCTGATGGCCGTGTCGCAGAAGCTCAGTCCGAATTGATCGGGATGATACAGCATGAACCGCAAAATACACGTCTGAAGGTGATGCTTGCGATCAGCTATATGCGGCAAAACCAGTTGGATGAAGCGGCCAATACCCTTGAAGAGGCGATGCAAACAGATCCAAAGAACCGTTTGGCTCCGTTGCTTGCGGCTTATGTCGGCATGCAGGGCAATGACCCGTCATATTCGGAAAAGAATTTCCACAAGGCGCTGGACCTCAATCCAACCTCCATACAGGCGCTGAGCGGCCTTGCGTCCCTGCACGAGCAGCAAAAGCGTCCGGATGCGGCCATCGAAGTTCTTGGTCGCGCCGTGGAAACTGATCCGCAATCGGCAGTCGTTCGCCGTCGCATCGCTGCAGCGCTCGCGCGCCAGGACCGCTATGATGAGGCCAAGGGGCATCTGCAATTCGCACTGGAAATGAAGCCAGCTGATCCGCGAACGACGCTGCAACTCGCAAGGTTGTTTCAGCGTGAAGACAATTACTCCTCGGCGATCAAACTCGTGGAAACCGCGCTTGCAAAAAACGCGGGAGATCCGCTGCTGCTGCAACGATTGGGAGAACTGAAGATCTCGCAAAAGGACTATGCGGGAGCAGAAGCAGCGCTGACCGAGGTTGTGGGGAAGGAAAAGGGCCGTCGCCGAAATTCCAACGCCCGGCTCTCGCTTTCGCGGGCACTGATTGCCCAGAAGAAACTTGAGGCCGCGCGCGAAATTCTGAGTGAGATTAACCGCCCGGCCTTACAGGCAGCCGTGCAGCGTCTTCATGGAGATGCCTTCGCCGCAGAGGACAGAGGTGATGCCGCTGAGCGCAGCTATCGAGCAGCGATGATGCACATCCGCGATGGGCAGTCTGCGTTGGAAAGGGTCGATCTTGCCAAGGCTGACCTGAAAAAGGTGTCGCAGAATAACAAAGAAGTACTGGCGCTATACGTCGCCGAATTCGACGCTCTGCGGGAGGCAAGAAAAGCACGCGCAGAACGGCAAGCGGAGAAAGGACCGAACCAGGAACAGTTGGAAGCTCGTGCTCAGAGGCGTCAACGGCGGCGCACGATGCGCCAGCGGATGGTTATGGCCCGTGCGCGAGGTGCACGCAATAGTGGCGGCGGAGGGTTCCGACCCAACTTAGACAACAGATGATTTGGGGTATCGTTAACCGTCAAGCCAGATGTGGCAGTTGAGATGAAAGTACTTGTTACCGGGCCTTCAGGAGCCGTGGGTCAATACGTGCTCGAAGCGTTGATGCGGACAGACCACCAGATCCGTGTCTTCGCGATGCCGGACTCGATGCACCGCATCAATTATCGTGACAGGATCGAAATGGCGCCGGGCGAGCTCGCCGACCCGGTGGCCCTGAACGAGGCGTTGAAAGATGTTGAGCTGGTCTTTCATACCGCATTGATCAGCCCGCCTCCTGCCATTGATGCGGAAATCCTGGACCACGTGAATGTCGAGGGAACACGCAGTTTGGTTAATGCCTGCCGTGGCAAGGTTTCCCGACTGGTAATGATGTCGTCCAACAACGTCTACGTGCCGCATCGAACGCCGAATCTTTGGCCTTTGACTGACGATGCACCGAGAGAAGCACATGGTAACCCAGCGCAGCAGGCGCTGGGTGAGAGTCTGATACGTGCGGAGGATATAGTATTTGAGGCCGCCGAGACTGGCGCGTTTGACTACGCGATGCTCAGGCCAACGATTGTCTCAGGTCGGAAAAGCCCATTTGTCGAGAACCTGATCACTCAGTTGATCCGTAATGCCGAAGCGGCTGAATCTTTGCGCCGTATGTGGGACACAATGCAGTGGACGCATGGGGTCGACATCGGCAGCGCGGCCTTGCTGGCTGCAGAGCATCCCGACCTGCGCAATCAAAGAATGCTTGTGGCAAGCGATGAGCCAATCACGGCCTATGACGTTCTCTCACTGATGTGGGAAATCATGAATGTCGGACGTGATGACAATCCTTATGCCGAAATAGCCTCGCAAAACAACGTTGGTTTACCAAAGTTCTATCCGGCCAGACTACGCGCGGCCGGTTGGTCTGCGCGCATGACAGCCAAAGACTGCATCCGGGAGGTTCTCGGAAGGCTGGAGTTCTATCATTCCACGGCTGCGAATTTCCCAGCTTATCTGCAGGTGGAATAGATTTTGAGATTACGGAGCGTTGAATTCGGAGTGGACGCATGAAGGTCGTTATATTGGATCGCGGATCGACGCTCGGCGCTATGTTGCAGGCCGCGCTGGAACCGTTGCATTTTAAAGTGGAACGGCATGAACTGCTGGCTGGTCAACCAGCCATCGACGGGATCGACGAGATCCTGTCCGGAGCCAATGCAATCTTCATTCTCCATCCCGGTGCGAACCTGCCGCACGAAAAGGTGGAAGCGCGGATGACCGAACTCATGTCGGCAGCCGCGCGCGCGGGTGTGCGCCGGGTTATTCTGTTGAGCAATACGGTCGTCTATTCTGATACGGCGTCGGGCGACGGTACGATCCGGGAAACTGCACCGATCCATGAGGACGACGAGACGGCGTCCGATGCAGCACGCTTTGCTGTCCGGATTGAGAAAGCCTTTTTCGCGGCGACAGATGATAATCTGGAACGGGTCACTCTACGGGTTCCAGTGCTTTATGACCGGGCGGATCCCGATGCAATTTCCGATTTGCGGACCATTATGATCGAGGGAAAAAAGGCTTGCGTGCCCGGTGCCTTTCAGAGACTGCATCCGGCCGATCTTTGTTCAGCCTTAGTATCGGCCATGCGAGTATCAAGCGCCAGCGGGCAGATTTTTAACATTGCAGAAACGACGGCAATCTCTCAGGAGGTGTTGGTCGCCGAATTGCAGCGACTTGGCCGACTTTTGTCGGATCCGAACGCGACGCAAGATCGCGTCCGTCCGTCTTATCCTTTCGAAGAACCGAAATTCGCCACTGACAAGGCGAGCCGAATTCTGGATTTCAAGCCACAGCGCAGCACTTGGTCTTCACTAGCGGAATGTGCGCAGGAGATTATCTTTGACTTGCGCCGGGAAGGTCGCGTCGCAGACAACACGCCAACGTTGCCTGCTGTCATCGCTGCAATTGAGACGCGAAGCAAGCCGCTGGCAGGAAAGGTCTGCGTCGTGACCGGAGCAACCTCTGGTATCGGGCGGGAACTGGCCGTAATGCTTTCAAGACTCGGGGCGCATGTTGTCGCGGTTGGCCGCAATACCGAAGCTGGCGCCAGTCTGCTGCAAGAGCTCGACGACCGGCCGACCTGCACTTCGGGAGAGTTCTACGCCGCTGACTTGTCCCGATCGTCCGAAGTCAAGCAGCTCGCTGAGGTACTCGTTGAACGCCATACCGATATCCACGCGCTTTTCAACAATGCCGGGGCGTTATTTGGTTCGCGGGTCATGACACCGGAAGGGATTGAAGCCACTTTCGCCGTGAATTATCTGGCAGCTTTTCACCTGACAACGCGCATTCTTAAGGTCATTTCCAAAGAAGGGCACATCGTCAATCTTTGTTCGGAAGCCCACAGAAGATCCGGGCTGGACTTTGGCGATCTGTTCTCATCGGCCAATTACCAGCTGTTGGAGGCTTATGCGCGTGCAAAATTTGCGTTGATGATGTTTTCCAATGCATTGACGCAGCGTCTGGAACGGAATGGACCAAGGGTTTTGACCATTAGTCCTGGTGCCGTTCGCACCGAGATACTCAATAGAAATGATTTGAAGGACCGGCCTGAACTTGCGGTATTCAACCGTGCGCGCAATCGCATGATATCACCAGAAAAATCGGCAAGTTTCGTCGCAAACCTGATCATCGATCAGGATCTGCGTGCCAAGACAGGGATATACATGGATCAGGACAAAGAGGTTGAGATTGCTTCTGCGACGACCGATCCAGCCGCATGCGCACATTTATGGCGGGTCAGCGAGGCCCTTGTCGAGATGACACTTGCCGAACCTGTTCCTGAGGTCAGCTAGTTTTACCAATATGGTAGGCTCGCAGGAAATGATCCATCGCGTCGAGTGTGTTTGGATTGTTCCACTGGACGAATTCGCCCGTCAAACCTTCTGTTTCGGGTGCATTCAGCCACATTAACAGCCGTGCGGCCAACTCGGGCGGGCGTGCGACCGAAGTCATCATTGCGCTTGGCGCGTTGCGCCCCAGCGTTTCTGAAACCTGCCCGAACAAAGGCGTATCGATCGGACCGGGGTTGAAAGCATTCACTGTTATGCCGGTGCCATTCAATTCAAGTGCTAGCGTTTGAACCATCTGGTTAACAGCCGCCTTGGTCGCTGCGTATGCACCGGTGCCAGGTTGTGGACTAAACGTCGCCGGCGACGACAAAAAAAGCATCCGTCCGCAATGTTGTGCCTGCATGGGCGGAACCACATGTCTGATTAAGTTCAAGGCACCGGTAATGTTCGTCGCGCAGAGCCTCTGCCAGGTTTCCGGTGACGTTTCCCATAGCTTTTGACCGATGGTTTCTGCCGAACCAGCGATGTTAATAAGGCTGTCAATTCTACCAGTCGCATTAAGTGTTTCCGAGACGAGCGATTCAGTTGCTGACTCATCGGACACATCCGTAGCAATTGCCAAAGCTTTGGCACCTTCTTCGCGTATTCCGCGAACAACTAGATCAAGTGCCGCGGCATCACGTGCAGTGGCGACCACAACTGCCCCGGCACGCGCCATAACCCGTGCAGTTGCTGCTCCAAGCCCTTGACTGGCTCCGGTCACCAATACGACGCGGCCACTAAGAAACGGTCTCAAATTTTGATCTCCCGTAAAAAACGGCGGTTTACCGAAAGAAGCCTTTGTATTTATGACGGATTTCGAGGCCAAAAAACAAGCGTACTGGGTGAGGTTCGGGGAAAAGCTTGCCTTGATGGGGGAGTCAGATAGACTCTGCAATGAATAAGTGCAGGAGGCTCGGAGTTTACCGGTGTTCTGATACAAAATGCACCAGTAAATTATTCAATATCCCAAGTCTTCGTGGGGCATGTTGGTTCGTTTAAGTAGGCGTCTTTAACACGAGTTTTAACGTAGTATGAGCGTATAGATGACAACGATTGATACTACTGTCAACAAACATCCCAACGGCTCCCGGCGATATCAATTAGGAAAAAATGCGCTTGTAAGTTTGATTTCGGATGCCGGAAGTGACGGCGTGGTCGCATTCGTTAAGAACACCGAGACCGGCGCGCTATATCGGATGGGAGAAGAAGAGTTCTTTTTGCTGAATGGGCTTGCAAAAGGGTTCTCCCACGAAGGCCTGGCGACAGCGCTCAGTTCGCACTTTCGAATTGTGGTTAATGCTTCGACAGTTGCGCAGTTTGCGGAACAGATGGTTCAAAACGGTATTTTGGTCGCGGCATTGGATTCTGGAATGAAGCCTCCATTTCATTTGGCTCAGTCAATGAAGGTCGCACCGGAAGATTCAATAGAAGACAGTGACCTTGCGGCCAGCGACTGGACGCTTGATGAAGGGGACGGTGCGCTTGGAGACACTGTTCAGCCGGATAACTTTCCAGACGAAAATATCTTTTCTGATGATACTGACTTTGACTGGGATGACGACGATGGTTTCGAAGACCGAATATTCGGCGATGAAGACTCGGTCGGTGTCGAGGACATTCCGACCGAGCCGCAGATATCAAGAGAAGGTACAAGTTCAAAACGCTACGCGATCGCCAACGATGCTGTTACCGAGCGCCAACAGAGTTTTGAACGGGCGAAGAAAGAGCAGCCGAAGATCAAGGACATGGACATTGTTCTGTTTGATCCAACAGGCCTCTTGCGTTTTCTGAACCGTTTTTTTGGCTTCGCGGCCTCTATCCTCGCGGGTATCACCGTGCCGCTGGGAATTTTCGCCATTGTTGCTATTTTTCATCGCTTGGACGAGGTGCTCGATACCATTTACGCGTCGCGTCGGGTTATCGGTATCGTTGGCATTCTGGCGCTCTCGATGGTTACGGTTAGTCTTGTGTCGCGACTAGTGATCGGGGCTGTGTTGCAACGTAACGGCAGCGACGTAAAACGCTTTGGCATCAATTTTCTGTTCTTTCTCATCCCCCGGTTCGCAATCGATATGATTGGCGTCAGCAAGTTGGACCGCCATGGAAAAATACAAGTCTATGCCTCTGCTTTACGAACACGTTTTCTGATCTTCGCTCTTTGCACATTGATTTGGGCATTCACTCGTCAATCGGGAAGCAGTCTTTCCCAAGTCGCCGCGATAATCGGGCAATTTGGACTTTTATCTTTTTTGATAAGTGGTTTTCCACTCATCAACGGTGAAGGTTATCGGTTGATGTGTGTATGTTTCAATCAGCCGATGTTGAGAGAACGTTCAATGGCTTACCTGTTTGGCGTCCGTCGCAAAAATTTTGGGCCGGAAACACCGGGCGAACGCTGGACTTTCCTCCTTTACGGCATTGGTTCGCTGCTTACGTCAGCGTTCCTGGTGACGCTTGTCGCGGCTTATGTTTCAACAATGCTAGAAGCCCGTTTCGGTGGCACAGGAGTCATCGTATTCCTCAGCCTCATTGCATTGATCCTAGCCTGGTTCGTTGTAACACGCGGCCGCAGCAAGCGTATCCGTCAACAAGTCACGGCCGAAATGGTTGAAGAAAAAAAGGCGCAAGCCATCGCGTCCAAGAGGGCAAGGCGCGGGCAGAACCTTCCTGTGCCGATACCCGCTGGATTGCAACCGGAGAGAGTGCAAAACCAGCTTCCCGCAAAGGTGCCGAGCCGGAGGATAACGCTCTACCGGCCATTACCCGACGTTTATGGCACCAAAGCAAAGAACAGCCGACGCGGAATCTGGCTGCGTCGAATAGTGGTTCTATCGCTGGTTTTGGGCGCTATTTACGTCGCCTTTCTTCCCTACAACTACCAATCAGGCGGCGACTTCGTGATCCTTGCCGATGACAGGGTTAAGGTTGTGGCGCGCGTGCCAAACGAGCTGACCGCCGTAATGGTTGAAGAAGGCGATATTGTAGATAGTGGCGATATCTTAGCCCTGCAGGATAGTGTTCGTGAAGAACATGCTCTAGCAGTGACAAGAGCCGAACTTGCGAAAGCTCGTGCGCAACTGGAGCGTCTCGAACTGGGTGCGACCGAGGAAGAAATTCAGGTTGCAATAGAGCAGATTGAGCGGATCAGAAGCGAGCTACCGTTCTTGGAGGCCGAAGCAGATCGAGCCAAGAAACTGCTGGAACGAGGCGCAATTCCCACCTCTCAAGCGGAACGCACGATAAGCAACTTCAATGTCGCAAAGGCCGAATTGCGTTCCGCCGAGGCCAATCTGAACCGGGTTGCTGCAGAAGCTGAAGCGTCCGAAATAGCCATGGTACAGGCCGATGTAAACCGATTGCAGTCGGAGCTGGCCTTCAATGAAACCAAGCTCGGCTACACAAAAATTGTTGCACCGGTCGCTGGGCGCGTGGTCTTTGAGAGTGAAGAGCCAGTGCCCGGACAATTCCTGGAAACCGGCGATTTGCTGATGGAAATCGAAGATCACACCGTCGCACGCGCCGAAATCAAGGTGCCTGAGGCAGATGTGAGCCTGATTGAGGTTGGTGAAAAGGTACGACTGAAGGCTTGGGCAATGCCAGACGAAGAACGTGAGGGCGTGGTCTCCGCCATCGCACCTGTCGCCGAGACTGAAGAGTTCGGGCAGGTCGTGCGTATAAAAACATTCATGTCTAATGAGAATGGGTTGTTTCGGCCGGGCATGACTGGATATGCCAAGATCGACGGCGAAGAGATGCGGGTTTGGGAAGCTTATTCGCGTTTGCTCGTGCGGTTCTTCCTCATAGAGATTTGGGGGTGGATCCCGTAGGTGCAGACCGGTTATTCCCGGTTTCGGTAAAGCGCGGGATCGACAACCTGCGCCATCGCGTGTTTGTCGAGGTCAGCCCCCAGAAATTCGGAGATTTTGGCAACCTCCTTAAAGGGGTCTTTAAGGAGGTTGCCGTAATCCGCCACGTACATTTCGATGTTCTGCTGGGTCGCTACCCAGTTTCGGAAATTGATGACCTCGGACTGAAACAGCTGAATGATCGTTTGGCGCTGTTCTCGACCGCTATCCAGACCCTCGCGTTCCAGCATCTTTTCCTGAGATCGTACGACCTCGGCCAGGTCGCGCTGCATGAACAGGATCCGATATGGTACGTCGTGCGGAAGGTCATAGACGAGTTTGTAGATGATTTTCAGCGCCTTGCCGCGCATCCCCGGGACCCAACTGGAGTCCGTCTGCAAATCTTTTACCGGCTCGAATTCGTAGTAGCCCAACGGATTGTCATCGTTCGGCCGGCGCAATTTGTCGGTGACCGGAGGAATGCCCCCGGCTTCCAACATGCGCATCATCATGGAAGTGCCAGAGCGCGGTAAGCCGGAGACCACGGTCAAGAAACCTAATGATGAGTTCATTAAATCGTCCTCAAATCATTTGATAATTGGCTACTGGCAGCTCGAATCCAAGCCGGAGCGTGTCATGTCTGGCGATCATGGATAGCCAAATAGCCGCCTGCTTGCTAGTCTATCAGAAGTTCCAAGTCATTTTAGGTCGTAAACATGAACAATGATTCAGCGGAAAATGATATTGATGAAGACCAGCCTATAGACCCTGAAGCGCTGCGATCTGGCGTGGCAGGACAAGGCTATGTCGGATTCGACAGCAATATCGGAACTCAGGGGAACGCCAGAGGGTCGCGTCGGTTCGCAGGGGCAACGCCGGGTAGTTTCGGCAGGCAACCCCAGAGTGGTGGTTTCCAAGGCGCGGGCGGCGGCTTTGGCGGACGTGGTTTCGGCCCGGGCGTGGGAGCAGGCGGTTTTGGCGGCAGGCAACCCCAGGGTGGTGGTTTCCAAGGTGCGGGCGGCGGCTTTGGCGGACGTGGTTTTGGCCCGGGCGCGGGCGCAGGCGGTTTTGGCGGCAGGCAACCCCAGGGCGGCGGTTTCCAAGGCGCGGGCGGCGGCTTTGGCGGACGCGGTTTTGGTCCGGGCGTGGGGGCAGGCGGTTTTGGCGGCAGGCAACCCCAAGGCGGCGGTTTCCAAGGCGCGGGCGGCGGCTTTGGCGGACGTGGTTTTGGCCCGGGCGCGGGAGCAGGCGGTTTTGGCGGCAGGCAACCCCAGGGCGGCGGTTTCCAAGGCGCGGGCGGCGGCTTTGGCGGACGTGGTTTTGGCCCGGGCGCGGGAGCAGGCGGTTTTGG